>JAZOPY010000022.1:0-21663 GCA_045655825.1 Candidatus Cryptobacteroides sp.
AAGAATGCCTTTGCCCAGATGATGACCCTCCTGGGTCTTTTTATAGCGGTGATGTCTCTGCCGGATATCAGGATGCTTCATAAGGCCCTGATATTCCTGCTGCTCAGTCCGGTGATAATCTATTCGGTCCTTGCCGAAGAAAGAAACAAGATATAGTATGAAGAAAGGAGTATTTGTTTATCCGCGCTATACGGCGACGAGGAAGGATAATGCCTTCGGTTGGTTGAAGGAAGAGGCTGCGCTCTGCGGTCTGTCGCTTGAGATATGCTTCGAGGAGGACTGCAGGATAGAGTATGGGCCTTCCGGATCATCGATTTCGTTTGCCGGTAAGCCTATGGACGACGTGTCGTTTGTGGTCATGAGGACCTATAACGACAGGATATCCATGTATTATGAGCAGAAGTCCGGGGTGTTCGTGCTGAATGAATCCCACCCGATGCGTGTGTGCAGGGACAAGCTTCTGACCCATCAGATGCTGACTGCTGCGGGACTGCCGACTCCTTATACCATGTATGCTCCTTATGCCGGTTACGACGAGGTTTCAAAGGCTCTCGGTGCGCGTTTTCTGGTAAAGCAGATAAACGGGTCAAAGGGGGAGAACATATTCATGGTCAATGACATGGCGTCGTTCGATGAGGCTGCCGGAAAACTTCGGCCTGACTGCATATTCCAGAAGTTCATAGAAGAAAGCTCTGGCCGTGACATCCGCGTCTGGGTGCTCGGTGACGAGTGCATCGGATCTGTCCTCAGATACTCCGAAACATCATTCCTGTCCAATTATTCCCAAGGAGGAAGCTTCAAGGCCGTCGAGCTGGATGACAAGGCGCGTGAGCTTGCAGTCAAGGCCGTGCAGACTGTCGGCTTGAGGTTTGCCGGAGTGGATCTTCTGTTCAGCGGAAATTCATATTCTGTCTGTGAAGTGAACGGAAATGCGGGATTCCGTACAATAAGCAAGGCATCTGACGTAAGTATTCCGCATGCTCTTTTCGTTTATATATCAGACGTGCTGAATTCGCGTGAATTCGACATGTGATAAAACCAGCATTATGAAACGATATATTATTGCTTTTGTCATGCTGTCGGTTTTGGCGGCAGTGACATCCGTATCCCTTTTCGGACGTGATCGTAGAGAGAAGAGTTTTGAAGCCCTCTGGGCGGAGTATGAGCATGCAAGTGATTATGATCGTCCTCGCAGGTCGGAGTCTGTTCTTGAGGAAATCATTAAAAAGGCGCGTAATGAGCATGAGGCATGGCATTTCTACCATGCCTGGGATCTGTATATAGGTGTGAGGTCTGAGCGTGACTGGAAGGCTGTTCCGGAGCTTTATGAGCAGCGTATGGAAGAGATGGAGTCCTTCGGAGAACCACTCCTTGTATTCTTGTGCAATCTATATTCGAATGATTTCGATAAATCGTTTGCTGAATTCCAGGGTGTCAGGGCTGAACTGGCCGGTCATTATAACCCGGATGTATATGAGGGTTCAGGAGCTCTGTCAGGTAGTGTCGTCAATGAGTCTTTTACAAACGATTACCAATATGCGTTATGGAGGGTTTTCGAGCTGTCCTTACGCGATACTGAATACAGACGCCAGATGTATGGTCTTGTCTGTGAGGAGTTTGGCGATGCTTATCCGGTTGTTGGAATAGCTGAATATCTTTGTCTTATATCGGGGAAGGTCGATGAGGCCGGGCTTTATGGACTTGCGTCGCGTCATGAAGGACGCGCCCTCAGCCTCCTGCCGCTGCAGTATCTTGTAAAGAGGAAATTGCTTTCCGATAAGGATAAAGGTACTTCTGAGGATTACAGGAAGATGCGTGAGCAGGTTAAGGAGTACATTAAGCTTAGAGATGGATTCCGATCGGGTGTTGATGCGCGTATAGCCGCTGAATGTGAAGGACTTGATGATGTCCTGAAGCATCTGGATGAGGAAAATGTAACGATTTGGGTGCATGACGGCAGGCTCTATGCTGCGTTCAGGAACATGTCAAAGGCGAAGGTGGCTATCATTCATGAGGGTGATAAGGTATTTGATACAGTCATAGAGAATACCGAAAGGAGCTATTACCTTCGGGATACGGTTTCTGTGGCTCTTCCTCCTATGCCGGATGGGGACTACACGATCAGATATTATGAAGGTGTTGCTTCATGGCGGGATAGGTCATATCTCAAATATACGCTTTCTGCAGCCATCCGGGAGGATGCCGGAATGAAGTATCTCTACGTTGCGGACTATATGACCGGTGAGCCGGTGGAGGTGGTAGATATAGAGGTGAATAGGAATGACAGGAAGGTTGCTGAATATAAGGATTTCCGTATGGATGGCTTTACTGAGCTGCCTCAGGAAATCTTGTCTGCCATCGAGAGCAAAGGATATTGCAATTTACGCTGCGTCGCTGTCGGTGAAGATGGTCTGATGCGCATGAGCCGCAATGTATATGTACCCAAGTCGTCAGGCAGATATGTTTCCTCTGGCCCGGATCCTCTTCTTTCTGTCGTGCTGACCGAGCGCGCGGCATATCGCCCCGGCGAGGTCTTGAAGTTCAAGGCTATCGTGTACGGACAAGATCTTGAAAAGAAACTGTCTTATGTTTCGGAGGGTGTCTCCGTAACGGTGAGACTTGTCGACCAGCAGGGAGATGCTGTGTGGGAGAAGATGCTGAATGCCAATGAGTTCGGTTCTGTGGCGGCAGAGTGTGAACTTGAGGGGCTGAAGCGTATGGGCATGCATTCGCTGGAGGTGCTGTCCGGTGATAAGGTGTTGGGACAGACGTCAGTTGTGGTTGAGGAATATGTCCTTCCGACATTCGAACTTACTTTTGACAAGCCTTCGAAGGCATATTTCCCGGGAGATGACATCACCGTTGGCGGCAAGGTTAAAAGTCTCTCGGGCACTCCGATGTCCGCTTCGGCTATGGTTGCGGAGGTCAGCCTGAAAGGTAATGTGATCATGCAGGAGAAGATCACTCCGGATAATGATGGAAAGTTCTCATTTACGTTTGCTGACGTGCATGACGAGGATGACTGGTTCAGGGATTATCAGATAGAAGTGAAGGTTACCGATCCTACCGGCGAGACACACTCGTTTGATTTTGTACAGCCAGTGCTCCTCAGTCCGAGTCTCTCGGTTGAGGTGACAGGAAGCGAAGATGGCACTTTCAGAATGACTGATGATGGCGTTTCCGGCTTTATTGTAGGAAAGAAGAAGGTCGGTGTCAATTGTATGGTTTCCGCATATTCGGGAATGGTTCTCGGTAATGTTCCGTTTAGGTATGCACTCGAAAAGGATGGTGTTATCCTGCGTGAGGGAGACCTCTGCTCCGGTGGTGTTGTAGACCTTGACTTTTCAGACCTGCCTTCCGGCAGATATGACTTCAAGCTTTCGCTTGACATTGAGAGTGCGTCCGGACATAAGTTGAATGCGTTTTTGGAAAAGGTGTTCCTGAATGTAGGAGATGATGATACTGTAGTTGAATCCTGCTTTGAGAATGTCTTCCGCGTTGTGGAAGGTGATGACATTGCTCTTCAGATGGGTGCTGGCGCAGGACCTGTATGGGCTCTTGTGGAACTCTCTGATGCCGAAGGCAATCGTCTTATCGGGGATCTTGTGCATCTTGAGGCTGGCCAGATGAAGATGCTCCGCTATGATTGGCTGTCCGGATACCCGTCGGACATCCGTATGGATATACTTTATTTCAGGAATGGAAAGCAGTATACATATAATCATGTATACAGACGTAAGTCGTCGGTAGGTAGGGTGCCTTTACAGTTTGTGCGCTTCGAGGACCGTGCGTTGCCTGGAGTCTCGTATTCTGTCGCCTTGCAGACCGCTGATGGTGTCGAGGCTGTCGCTTCTGTGTTCGACATGGCAACGGAACAACTCCAGCCGAATGTCTGGCCGGAGGTCAAGATGAAGGATGTCGGGGTTGTTGCTCCGGTCATAAAGAAGTCTGCCGGAACCTATGGATATTATGCTGGGCCTGTATTTGGTGATGTTGTGTATGTGTCGCTGGATGGGTATGAGGCGGAGGCTCTGTATGCTCTGCAAGGACAGGTTGCCGGGCTTGAACTTAATACGGTAGTGGGGTACGGGACGGTTCGTGGCGTGAGATCGAGGCGGACCAAGTCAAGCGGAATATATGGATCTCGTGCTTCTTTTGCGGAGTCTGATGCTATGGAATATGCTGTGATGACGGTTGGTCCAGGCCAAGAGGCCGCTGCTCCGGAAGTTGCGCTCAGAAGCGAATTCGCGACATCGCTGGCGTTCGAGCCGTTCCTGTATCCGTCTGAGGATGGAGTCGTTTCGTTTGACTTCAAGACATCTGACAAGCTTTCGACCTTTGTGGTTTCGGTTTTTGCTCATGATAAGAATATGAATAATTCGGTAGTTCGTAGGGAAATGCTCGTGACGCTGCCGGTTAAGGTCTCTGTGGTGCAGCCGCAGTATCTTTATGTCGGTGACACGTATGTACTAAATGCCACTGTCTCTAATGTGTCTGAGGCGGCTGTTTCGGGTGACGCCGTAGTTGAGGTGTATGCGGGCGGAAGCCATGAGGGCGCGGAGCCTCTGGCTCGCAGCGCCGTCAGAGTGGACGTCCCTGTCGGGGGAGTGGCGTCTGTGCCGTTTGAGATGACAGTGCCTTCCGGTGTCGATACGCTCGGTTTCAAGGTCGTCTTTGCGGATGGTCAGGTGTCGGACGGACTGTTTGTGACCGTGCCGGTTTATGAGGCGTCACAGGTGATCCGTGAGGCTCATTCTGCCGTGCTTCTTTCGGGAATGTCCGAGGAGTCGGTCCTGCAGGAACTTCGTGGCAGGTTCGTTAACGGCAGTCCGTTCGGAGCTGAATATTCGTCCGTGTCTATAATGGACATGCTTCGTTCTGCGCTTCCTCTTGTGGTGGAACCGGAGGATAAGGATGCTGTCTCACAGTCTGTTGCCATGTATGTGAACATGCTTGCTGCAGGATTGCGTGCGGCCGATGGTGAGGATGTGCGTCCATATGTGGATGCGGCCATGAATGCTGTTTCCGCTCTGTTGGACTGCGCTGGTGAAGACGGTGGATTCGCATGGATGGAGGGAATGAAGCCTTCTCCTGTCATCACGGCAGTAGTTCTTGATAGATATGCAGGGCTTCGCGACAGGGGATTGCTTGCCCTTGTGTCGGAGGCCCTTGGAGAGGATGCGCTGGACGCCTTTGATGAGGCTGTTACGGCTTCAGTGGAATACCTGGATTCCGTATATTTCATGGATAAGGACAGGCCTGTCTGGTATGGTTCTATTTCATTGTGGCAGTATCTCAACGTGCGTTCGAAATATGCTGGAGTGCCGTTTGACGTGGCTCAGGCACGTAAGAATGTCGGTGCGAGCGAGTATCGTGACTTCAAGGCTTCCGTGAAGGAATGGCTCACTCCCGGAAAGGATGACCATTGGACAACCGGTGCTGTGCTGGCTAAGGCGAGGGTGCTTCAGATCCTGAATGCTCTCAGTACTTCTGAGGCCGGTGTGGACCTTGCTCGTGCATGGGGCATATCTGCCGGAAAGGCGACCAAGATGCGCAAGAGTATGAAGAGGGAACTTGAATCTTTGAAGGAATATGCGGTAGAGCATCCTTCGGGTGGTATGTATTATCCTAATGCAGTGCTTCCATGGAGAGGGCTTCTTGAAAGCGAGGCTTATGCTCATGCTATGCTTTGTGATCTGTTCAGGGATCTTTCGTCGGATCCGGAGTTGGGAGAGGGATTGGCTGAACTGGCCGACGGAATCCGCATCTGGATCATGCTTCAGAAGGAGACCCAGGAGTGGTCGTCGGATCCTGGTTTCGTTGATGCCATGGCCTCTGTATATGACGGATCTGCTGCTGTAAAGGATACGCGAGTGGTGGTTCTTTCAAAGAATTTCCTCAAGCCATTCCATGAGGTTCGGGAGACCGGTAACGGTATGAAGGTTTCCGTTTCATATTTCAGGGGTGGGGAAGAGCTCCATGAGGGCGATACTCTCCATGTGGGGGATGAGATTACAGCAAAATATGCCTTGTGGAGTGCCGAGAGCCGCAGCTTTGTGCGTCTTTCAGTGCCGCGTGCCGCATGCATGCGCCCGGCGGACCAGCTCTCCGACTGGACATGGGGCTGGTTCAAGCCGTTGTCATATGGTTTCCTTACAGTCTCTCCATACTCGTACAGAGAAGTACGTGCTGACCGCACGCTCTACTGGATCGATGTGTTCCCGGAGGAGAATACTTCCATAGAAGAGGAACTCTTCGTGACTCAGGAAGGCGTATTCACCAGTCCTGTTGCAGAAATCGAGTCCCTTTACGCTCCACACTATCGTGCTAACGCATCGTATGCCGCTCCTTTTATGGTTGACTAGCCTGGCGCGGAAGTGACTGTGTGTCAGTGAGTTCCTGAAACCGCGTGCCGCCAAAGGGGAGCACGCGGTTTTGGTAAGTGGTTGGCTGATATTGGGTTAGATGCCAGGGTTTGATGTGTCAGGGTCCGGGTGGATAGGGTATACGAAAAAAGCCTTGGAAATTTTCCAAGGCTTTTGTGGGAGCAGAGGGAGTCGAACCCCCGACCCTCTGCTTGTAAGGCAGATGCTCTAAACCAACTGAGCTATGCTCCCTTGCAAGATTATTTTCAATCTTTCTGCGGTGCGGACGGGACTCGAACCCGCGACCCCCGGCGTGACAGGCCGGTATTCTAACCAGCTGAACTACCGCACCAATTGTTCAGTCTTATGCGTTTTTCTCGAACGCGGATGCAAAGGTACGCAAAAAATCGGAACCTCCAAATTTTTTGCGCACTTTTTTGCATTTTTTTACGTTTTTGTCGCTATTTGACCTCGATAACCTTCTTCTGGTCCTCCATCAATGGCTTCTCAGTTTTTTTGATCCTGATCTTCAGAATACCGTTACATACGTGAGCCTCAATGCCTTCCTTGTCAATGTCGTCTGGAAGAAGCAAAGTCTGACTGAATTTTGAGTACGAAAACTCTTTTCTTAGATATTTGCACTCTTTTTTGTCTTCGTTTTTGCCCTTGCAGCCGCAATTTGTCTTTTCCATCTCGATGATGAGGTTGCCATCCTTGTTGAGGTGTACCTTGAAGTCGTCCTTGCACATGCCCGGAGCTGCAACTTCAATCTTATACTCCTGTTCATTTTCCATTACATTGATAGCCGGTACGGTTGTTCCTATCTTGTCCAGTGACTTATTTTCAAAGAAGTCATTAAAAAAGTCTGTCAGGCCTAGCTGTCCGTTAAATCTTCTTGCTGGTAACATATCATTATTCTCCTATTCGTTAAATTGTTTGTATACGCGGCTCGGAATCTCCGAGCCACATTCCCAATGTCAATATCTGTACCATATCTTTATGAGAAATTTTCTAAATTTCGTATATTTGTAGGCTTGCCTAAGCGGCAGGTATCAAGTCCATGAAGGAAGAAGGAAACATTATTATAAGAAAGGCCAAGGTCAATAACCTTAAGGATGTCACTGTAGAGATTCCGCGCGGAAAGTTTGTCGTCGTGACTGGAATATCAGGATCAGGCAAGTCATCCCTGGCCTTTGATACTCTTTTCGCAGAAGGACAGAGGCGATTTGCGGAAAGTCTGTCTTCTTATGCGAGACAGTTCCTGGGTCGAATGTCCAAGCCTGACGTGGAACTTATAGAAGGCATACCGCCTGCAATTGCCATCGAACAGAAGGTCAATACGCGCAATCCTCGATCGACCGTCGCTACCAGTACGGAAATCTTCGATTACCTGAGGATGATTTTCGCAAGAATCGGCCGTACGTATTCTCCGATTTCCGGTGAAGAGGTCAAGTGCCACACAGTAGAAGATGTGCTTACTTATATATATGATAATGATGGCGCATCTGCGGCGTATATACTGGCAGACATCAGCTGGGAGAAACGTTCGGACAAGGTGGAGCTTATGCTCCAGCTCAAGGAGGAGGGTTATTCCCGCTTCTTCACAGACCGAGCTGTTAGAATAGAGGATGTGATGAGGCGTGCGGAGTCCGGAGATTATCCTGAGCAGCTGTACCTTCTGGTTGACCGTCTGCGTCTCCCGAGTTCAGATGAAGACCTGATGACGCGCCTTCATTCTTCGGTCGACAATGCCTTTGACAAGGGCTCTGGGTCGATGCTCGTACGAAAGGAGTTTGCGGACGGCAGAGTGGAGACCAAGGGATTCATCAATCGTTTTGAGGCTGACGGGATGGAGTTTGCACGCCCGGACGAATACCTTTTCAGTTTCAACAGTCCATTGGGCGCCTGCCCGGTATGTGGCGGTCTGGGGCAGATAATCGGAATCAGTGAAGACCTTGTGGTGCCGGACAAGAGCAAGACGATCTATGATGGAGCTATCGCCTGCTGGAGAGGAGAGAAGATGGGCTGGTTCAAGGACCAGATCGTCAGGAACTCTGTAAGGTACGGCATCCCGATTTTTGAACCATACTGCAACCTCAGTCAGGAGGTGAGGGATAAGATATGGAAAGGATGTCCGGGGGAGACAGAAGAGGATTCCATAATAGGCCTGGACGAATTCTTCCGTTGGGTGGAATCGAACAGATATAAGGTCCAGTACAAGTACATGCTCAGCAGATATTCCGGAAAGACCGTATGCAATGCCTGTGGAGGAAGCCGTCTGCGTAAGGAGGCTTTGTATGTAAGAGTCGGAGGAAAGACCATCCATGAGATGCTGTGCATGAATGTCAGGGAATTGCTTGACTTCCTGCTGAATATAGATCTGACTGAATACGAACATACGATTGCGGACAAGGCGATAGAGGAGATCGTGTCGCGTCTGAGATATATAGACGATGTGGGGCTGGGTTATCTGACTTTAAACAGAACTTCAAACACATTGTCTGGAGGAGAGAGTCAGCGCATAAACCTTGTGACTGCTCTCGGAAGCTCGCTTGTGGGCTCACTTTATATCCTTGATGAACCGAGCATCGGACTTCATCCTCGTGATACAGAGAGACTTATATCCGTATTGAAACGCCTGCGTGATATAGGAAACACAGTTGTAGTCGTTGAACACGATGAGGAAATCATGAAGGCGGCAGACCTTCTGATAGATATAGGACCGAAAGCTGGCGTAAATGGTGGCGAGATTGTATTCCATGGTAAGATCGGGGATGAGGTCTCTGCTGACGTCAAAGAGAGGTCTCTGACTCTTCAGTATCTGGACGGTACCCGTTCACGATATGTCAGAAAGAAACGTACATGGGAGTATTCGATTACGGTTGAGGGGGCGATGGAACATAACCTCAACGATATAAATGTGAAGTTCCCTCTTGGAGTCCTGACGGTTGTCACCGGAGTGAGCGGCAGCGGCAAGTCATCTCTTGTCGGAGATATCCTGCATCCGGCACTTTATAGACATCTGAACCAGATGGGCTCTGCACCTGGAACGTTCCGTGGATTGTCAGGAAACCTTGAACGCATAACACAGGTAGAGTATGTGGATCAGAATCCTATCGGAAAGAGTTCCCGTTCAAATGCTGTAACATACCTGAAGGTTTATGACGATATCAGGAAACTTCTTTCTGACCAGCAGTATGCCAGAATGAACAACATGACTCCTTCTCACTTCTCGTTCAATATGGACGGAGGGCGTTGCCCGGAGTGCCAGGGAGAAGGTTTTGTGAAGATCGGCATGCAGTTCATGGCGGATGTGTCGATGGTCTGCGAGTCATGTGGCGGAAAGAGATTCAAGCCCGAAATCCTCGAAGTGAAGTATAAAGGCATGAATGTCGATGACATTCTGAACATGAGCGTGGAAGAGGCGATAGCATTCTTCTCGTCTCAAAGTGAACCTGCGGCCGTGCGCATAGCCGAACGCCTTCAGCCGCTTGTGGATGTGGGCCTTTCGTATATAAAGCTTGGCCAAAGCAGCAGTACTCTCTCGGGAGGTGAAAGCCAACGAATCAAGCTTGCGTATTTCCTTTCGATGACTGACGCCGGTACCCGCTCAAAGCCACAGAGGATACTCTTCATATTCGATGAACCGACTACAGGTCTGCATTTCTACGATGTCGAGAAACTTCTCAAGTCATTTGACGCATTGCTTGCAAAAGGACATTCAATCGTGGTTGTAGAGCATAATATGGATGTCATAAAGGCGGCGGATTGGGTGATCGACTTGGGTCCGGAAGCGGGAGACGGAGGCGGTAACCTTGTGTTTGCAGGCACTCCGGAGGCCCTTAGGAACTGTGATGACTCTCATACGGCTAAGTACCTTCGGGAAGATTGACTTCAATGACAAACAGGGCGGCTTCGTTTACGGGGTCGCCCGCTTCCATATATATGAGCCCGGAGCCGGGACCGGTCAATGTCAGAACGGCTCCATGTCCGTCCGGATCAATCTCGTAATCATAAATTCCTTCAGCCTTGTCATCCTCCATGTAGCTGATGCCTACGTCAAACGGTGCGTTTGACGGGGTGAACTCGCACCAGACATGTATCTTGTCTCCGATGTTTCCTTGAATATAGCTGCCAGGAAAGGCTTTGAATGTAACAGGACCTCTGTCGATCAGTCCGCTTTTATCGACCCTCCATCCGTCTCCTGACAGTCCGTCGTCTTCCGGGCGGACGGTGATCGTGTAGTGACAGTTCCTTTCAACATCCAGATTGTTTCTGTCTTCCCCAAGATAGAACCTGTATATCAGGTTCTTTGCGGCTGAATACTTGCTGGCCGACATGTATTCCAGTTCCAGCTCCATATATGAACATATTCCGCTGCGGGGGTCATCTTCTGGAAATACTTTATGACCGTATTCGGATATTGCCGGATCCATGTTGCCCTGCATGTTCTCCAGCATATACAGATCTACCGTTCCGCTGATTTTGTCCGGTCCGGAGACATTCAGGGGAACTGTTTCGAACTCGCCGCGTCCGAATCCGCTTGAGAAACACTGGTCGTGGCTGGATATCTTGCTTGGAGCTACGATCCGGACGCTTTTGGGACAGTTCCCGATGCGTGCCGAACGTACGTTCATGGTCACATCTTCGGCAAGTCTGCTTCGGTCGATCTTCAGGCTTATCTTTGCCATTAACCGTTCAAACCGTATGTCGAGGTAATCGGAGTCGCCGGCAACAATTCCGTCAATAGAGGCGAACATCGGGATGCCTTCACGATATTCGTCCGGGTAGGTCATGTGATATGTGACTTCCTCAAGCTCTTCCAGATGATCGGCGTAGACCTGGTATCCGAAATTTGCGCAAGCCCTTATATTGTATGTGTTACCCTTTATCAGCTTAAGTGACGTTCCTTCAGCAGCATCTGGAATCCATCTGCATTCCTCAGCATATCCGTCTGCATCGAACACCATCAGGCTGACATCGCTGATGAGTTCCTCATCCGGATCGGCAGCCTTGGTGTTCAGTTTATCAGTTTCAAAGGAAACCTTCAGCTCAGTGAAGTTCTCTGCCGGAACTGGTGCAGAAAAACATCCCGACACAAGCAGTGCGGCTGTCAGAAGGATACATGATATGGGTTCTTTTCTTTCCATTTCTCTATCGTGAATATAGTTTCTGCCATTTCTGGAATTATAGGTCTGTCTGGATCTTTGGTCCCTTTGCTTCTTATGGTAATGTCGTAATTATATCGTCTGTTTCTTTCGATTCCGTCATGATCGGTTTCCTTACTCCTGTTAATGTTGATCGGCCAGTACCATGTCTCGCCCTGTATCTTGCCTTCAATCACCAGTCGGGTGAACGGAGTCCCGATGCTTTCTTCTGTGGAGGTGTTGGGGTAACAAAGGAACCTGACATCAGGATAGATATGTGAGAGTTTGATGGTTCCGAGATTGGAGAAAACAAAGTTGTGAGACTTGAATTTATTCATGTCCTCCTGTATCAGGCTCCCGTGGTTGATGATTCTCTCTATTGGCTCGTTATCTGTCGGTGCCAGACTGCATGTGGCATTGATGTTTATGAGGTAGACTTTCGCGTCAGTGATCTCCTCTCCATCATAAGGCTTGCCGGAGAAATCACAGCGTATTGATCTAAGAGCGACTTCGCTTGTCAGGCGTTCAAGTATTATTTCTTCCTGACCTCCTGCAGTGATGCGAGCCGTTGCGCTCATGATGGGATAATCTCTGTCTTCGTCTTCCAGTTCCATTCTGGTCGAAGATGCTTTCGGGTAAGAAGATACTTCTTCCCAGTCTTTCTTGCCCCATGGAGTGTTCGCGCACAACAGCACGATCTTCCGGCCACTGCTGGATCCGACAAGTATCTGACCCTCAGTCAGCCCGTCGTACTTCTGGTAACAGTCGATCCTTTGAAGGACGTCGTCGTTAAATACGAAGGCATCCATAGACCTTATCTGTGCATCTTCATTCTGACGGACCGCAAGCTTCACTGAGGATTTTTGCAGTACCTCAGTGAAGCCGCTGTCCTGGGGATGTTCATGCTTGTGGCATCCCTGGATCACCGGCGCTGTCAGAATGACCAGACTCAGAAAGAGCATAGACTTAAAGAAGACTGTGTAGACAGAATCAAGTGAATCAGCGAAAGTAATGTGTGTGAATGTCCGGTGTCTTTTCATGTCAGAACTTGTATTGTATTCCTACTTTTATATTGCGGGCGCTTATGTGCCTCTGTCTTATTCCATCCAATATGGGTATCTGTATGCTGCCGGTCATCCTGAGGCTTTTCCATATTTCAAAAGTGTATCCGACTGCTGTGAGCATGTCGATGCCGCTGCCGGATCCGGATTGTACTCCTGCAGAAAAATGGATTCCGTTAAGTGATCCGGCAGGCCAGAAACTGAAAAGAATCCGCTCGCAATGTCGGTCGGCTGCCCGAGGAAGTGAGGGGTCGCTGCAGAACTCCTCTTTATGCTCCAGCTCTGTGGATGATTCCTTGTGCATGAACCCTTCGTATGATATGGCTGCTTCACCAGTGACGCTCCAGTGCTTTTCAAAACCGTAACATACGCTGACTTCAACGTAGTTATGTAGAAGAGATGCGAGCCCTATCCCTACCATGCAGGATTTTTCCTGACTAAGACACGGCTGGACGAGCGCATATAAAAATAAAAGAGCCATAAATCTGCGTTTCATGTTTTTTCGCAAATCTATGGCTCCTGATGCGTTCTATTGTACGATTTTAAAAAAGATTCATCAGATTTTTCTTTTTTTTAAACAAATCAAACAAATTTTAAACACTTAAAAATTTATTTTATCCTTTAATCGAATTGTCAAGCATCCACTTTGTGAGTTCTTTGCTGGCGTTGCCGTCTTCAAAGAGGCCGACCGTTACGTCGAAGAACTGTTTGAGTCGGGCATTATACTTATCATTGTCGAATCCTGTGATGTTTGCCACAAGCTCATCCTGATTTGTAGCCAATGGGTACGGCAGGTCCTTGAAGTCAAAGTAGTATCCTCTGTCATACTGCTCGACGTCGGTTGCGTAAAGGAGACAAGGCTTCATCTGCATTGTGAAATCAAACATCGAACTTGAGTAGTCTGTTATGAGCATGTCGCTGATGCAGAGCAGCTCCTGCATGTCATGATATAGGGTCACATCAATGACAGAAGGATTGTTTATAAGAGGGGAGACGTCTACTGAACCGATGAGATTCGGATGCAGACGTAGAAGGACTGTTACGTCCTGGCCTTCGAATTTTTCCTTCAACGCCGGGATTACGTTGTTCCAGTTGATCCTGTATGGGTCGATGCTTCTGTTCTTTCTGAAAGTAGGAGCATAAAGAACGATCTTGTGTCCTTCAGGTATTCCGTACTGTCTTGTGATTCGTTCCTTCATTTCAGCATGTAGTTCTGTCTTGAAGAAGATGTCGTTACGAGGGATTCCCTTTTCGAGGATCTCTCCGTCATACCAGAACTTCTCTTTCAGAAGCTTCGTCTGGAAATCGCAGCCTGAAATCATGAGGTCGCAGGCTTTCGAGTCGTATTTTGCTGTCTGAAGGTATTTGTATGAGAGCTTGTCTTCTGCATCCTTTTCGATCTTCTTGAGTGCTACTCCTCCATGCCACAGCATCATGTATTTCTGCTGCGGACGTTTGCACCAGTATAGTCTGAACGGATCGATTCGGTTGTTGGCTACTACGAATTCCGCTGTGTTTGCTACGACGATCTGCTTCCATGAATAGCGGCGGATGCATTTGACTCTTTTGTCAATGCCTTTTATGTCAACTCCTCGTTTGAATACCCAATAGATCTCGAACTCAGGATGGTTTTCAAGCAGGTATTCGGTCAGATATCTAGGATTGCAGCCGTACTGTTTGAAGAAGTATGCGCTGCACATCACTCGTCCTTTCTTTACTGGACAGAAGCATCTGATGAAAAATGCAGGGATATGGCCGAATATCTTAAAGAACCTGTTTATTCCCCATCTTATGGCCGGACTAAGTAATTTCATTGGTATTTTCGTTTTGAGGTATAAAAGTATACAAAGATATCAATCTTTGTGTATTTAATGAAAAAATATATGTATTTTTACAAGTTAATATAATGATGACTAATAGCGTTGTCGAATGAAGAAAGTAATTACATACGGAACTTATGATCTTCTGCATCAGGGGCACATCAACCTTTTGAAAAGGGCCAAGGAACTTGGAGATTACCTGATTGTCGGAGTTACTAATGATAGCTTTGACAGGGAGCGTGGAAAGCTGAATGTCCGCAATAATGTCCTGGAGAGAGTCGAGGCTGTAAAGGCTACCGGATATGCAGACCAGATAATAATTGAGGATTATGTCGGTCAGAAAATTGACGATGTTCAGAAATATGATGTGGATATTTTTGCAATCGGTTCGGATTGGGAAGGTAAGTTTGACTATCTCAAGGAATACTGTGAAGTTGTTTACCTGCCTCGTACCGAAGGCATTTCATCAACAATGCTTCGCGCTGAGTCTGAGCTGATCGTAAGGGTCGGAGTAAGTGGCTGCGGACGTATCGCGTCAAGATTCATCCCTGAGACTGCAAAGGTAGATGCGGTCAGAGTTGAGGCTTTGTATGATATTGATGCGGATGCTGCCTCTCAGATGGCCCGGAAATATGATGTGTCTAAAGTATGCGGCAGCTACCAGGAGATGGTTGATGCAGTTGATGCCGTTTATATCGCGACTCCGCATCTTATGCATTACGATCAGGCAAAATATGCCCTGGAACATGGTAAGCATGTCT
This sequence comes from Candidatus Cryptobacteroides sp., assembly GCA_045655825.1. Lineage (GTDB taxonomy): Bacteria > Bacteroidota > Bacteroidia > Bacteroidales > UBA932 > Cryptobacteroides. The sequence goes on from JAZOPY010000022.1 coordinate 15,155, forward strand.
TGTGTGAGACCCCGCTCGTATTGGATGGGGCACAGGCTCGTGAACTTTATGCCCTTGCGCAGGAAAAAGGTCTGGTCCTCCTGGAAGCCAATAAGACGGCATATAGCCCGGCATTCAACCATATCGTGACACTTGTGAAGAGCGGACTGATCGGGGATGTTGTCGGTATTGATGCATCCGAGTCAAAGCTGTGGAAAGTGGATGAACTTAAGCGCGAACTCGATCCTGCCCAGGCAGGAGGCTCTCTTTACGAAATGGGCTCATATCCTCTGCTCCCGATCCTGAGGCTCTTGGGTACAGATATCAAGAATGTCAATATTTACAGCAGGATGAATGCTGACGGAGTTGATGTGTATACTCGCGGAATACTGATGTTCAATAATGCTGTTGCCTCTTTCCAGCTGGGTCTTGGAGTGAAGACGGAGGGAAACCTAGTTATTTCTGGTACCCAGGGTTATGTGTATGTTCCATCGCCATGGTGGAAGACAGATTATTTTGAGCTCAGGTACGAAGATCAGAACAAGAATAAGAAATACTTCTACACCTGGAGCGAACCGGGACTAAGATATGAGATCCAGGAGTTCGTTTCATGTATCGTGAATGGCAGACTGCATTCTTCACGCCTTACTCCTAAGGAAAGCATATGCATGGCAGATGTGATGCAGAGATTTACTGACAGAAAGAATTTTTACGAAATATGAGAAAGGCCCTGGTAGTTGGTGGAGCGAATGGAATCGGTCTCTCTATCGCAGTTGCTCTTGCAACTGGTGATGAGTACCAGACAGTATATATTGTAGATCGTGCTCTGCCGGAAGACAATGTTATGCATCATAAGTTCGTCTGTCATCAGTTTGATCTGATGTCGGATGACTATTCGATCTTTGATGGTTTCAGGGATGTCGATACATTGATGATCACGGCTGGATTTGGCAGGCTTGCTCTGTTCAAGGATCTGAGTGAGGACTATATCATCAGCAGCATGAATGTGAACTCGACTGCTGTGATGCGTATCATACATAAGTTCTATGACCGCCTTGAATCGTCTGAGGACTTCTATTGTGGAGTAATGGTAAGTATAGCAGGATTCATGTCCTCTCCTTTTTTCTCGGTATACGGTGCGAGCAAGGCTGCTCTCAAGATTTTTATCGAGAGTGTAAATGTGGAACTCGAGAAGGCAGGATCGTCTAACAAGATTCTGAATGTGTCTCCAGGCTCGATCAAGGGCACAAGCTTTAATCAAGGCAAGACTGACCTGAGTCAGACATCGGCGCTTGCAGAAGAGATTGTTTCTCATCTGAAGGCTAAGGACGATCTCTTCATTCCTCAGTATGAGGAAGTGTTCAAGAAGGTTCTGGAAAGGTATCAAGCCGATTTTCGTGAAGAAGGTAGACATTCATACGAGTATAAACTAAATAGTGGCAGACTGAAATGAGTAAGGTTTCTATAATAGTACCTGTACATAATACCGAAAAATATCTTGAGAATACTGTGCGCTCTCTTCAGGCACAGACTCTTGGTGATATTGAAATAATACTAGTGGAGAACGGCTCCACAGATGGCTCGTTGGCTCTTTGTCATGAACTGGCAAAACAGGATGCCCGCATAAAGGTGATGCATCTGGGCAAGGGTGACCTTTCGTATGCACGCAACAATGGTCTTACGCTTGCGACGTCTGAATATGTGGCATTCGTAGACAGTGATGACACCGTGAAGCCGGAGATGTACCAGACTCTTCTTGGTATAGCCCTGGAACACGATCTTGATCTGGTTTACTCAAATATAATGAAGGTATATGACAACAGACCTCCTAAGTACATTTATGGGGAGGATGAATCTGTGTCTGTCATGACTTCCAAGGAGATGCTGGTGAAGAATTTCACCCATAAGATAAATGTGAATGCCTGCACTATGCTGGCAAGGCGCAGTCTTTTTGATAATCTTAAATTCCCTGAAGGAATGTATTTTGAGGACAGGGCATTTACCTTCCGCCTGATAAATGCGTCTTCTAAAGTCGGATACATCAATAAGGCTTTCTATCATTACTACCAGCGTTCCGGCAGTATTGTACATAAGAAGAACTGGAAGATGTACTATGACTTTGCCGAGTCAGACAGAATGCGTCTGGAATTTATACGTGACTCGAAGCTTTTTACTCCTGAAGAAAAGCTTGTTGTATCTCAGAAATCGTCCGAGTCGCTCCTGAGAAAGTTGCGTCATCTTCATGCCAAGGCAAAGACAGCTGAGCAGAAGGAGCAGTTCCGTAATATGGCAAAGAATATCTCCTTGATACCGGAGGGATGTTACCTTCCGATGAAGGCAAAAATCATCAGAAGATTTCTTAAAGCGTTTTATTTGTAGGTCATTATGAGAGTATATAATCCTGAAGGATCAGCTTTACGGGCGTGCCAGAATGAAATTCTGGAGATTCTGCTCAAGTTTGATCAGATATGTAAGGAACATAATATAAGGTGGTGGCTTTGCGGCGGAACACTCCTGGGAGCTGCCCGTCATGGAGGATTCATTCCATGGGATGATGATATAGACGTCACAATGATGATGTCTGATTACAGAAAACTGAAGAAGATTCTTATAAACCTCAAAGATGATCAGTATGTATTCCAATGTACGGAGACAGATCCTGATTATATATATCCTTTCGGAAGATTCCGCAAACGTGAGGGTGATGTAGGCTGCACCAAACCGAGGTCGCGGTTCTATAAATATAAGGGACCTTTCATCGATGTGTTCTGCATAGAAAAATCAAGCGAATTCTCAGCACGTGCCGCCAGACTATTCTACAGCGAGTGGCTTATACATACAGAAAGGATAGAGAGCAGGTTCTGGAGACATCTGGCCATCAGAAGCATCCAGTTCACAAACCTTATTCTGTTACGCCCGTTATGCCGTCTGGTGGGCAGACTCAAGAACCCAGAGAATCAGTATCATATAAGACTGGGATCAGTGTTCACCAAGTTTGCCTATTATAAGGAGCATATCTTTCCGCTTTCAACCATAGAGTTTGAAGGCCATGTGTTTCCTGCCCCGGGAAATGTTGAGGCATATCTTACAACATTTTATGGGGACTGGAGAAAACTGCCTTCGGAAGCGTCTATCAGAAGGTCGATTCACTCACCTGTTTTCATAAAGGAAATATTCGGAGAATAGTTATGGATATAGTTATTACATATGTTGACGGTAATGATCCTGTCTGGAAGAAGGATTATGAAAAGACTACCAATGTGCCTGTGATGGAAAAGCGTTTCCGTGACTGGGGCACTCTTAAATATCTTCTTAGAGGTATCGAAACAAAGATGCCTTTCATACGTAATGTATACCTTGTGGTGTCTCATCCATCACAGGTGCCGCAATGGGTGAATAAGGAGCATCTGAACATTGTCCTTCATAGTGATATAATTCCGGCTGAGTTTCTTCCTACATTCAATTGCAATCCTATTGAGATGCATTTGCACAGGATTCCGGGTCTTGATGAGGAGTATCTTTATTTCAATGACGACATGTTCCCTGTAGGTGACTGCAAACCGACGGATTTCTTCCGTGATGGAAGACCGGTAATAGGATATTATAGACATCTCTTTGCATCGGGAATGTATAAGAAGATCTGCAGAAACTCGGATCGTCTGGCGCGAAAGGCATTGGGAATGAAGTCCTCATGGTGGTTTACCCGCCCTCAGCATATCTGTTCTCCTATGCTCAAGAGTCAGTGTGAGGAACTATATGCTAAAGTTGAAGAAGATATTAGAGAGACATCTGCTACACGTACCCGTACGGCAGATAACTTGAATCAATACCTCTTTATGGATTATATGAACTATAAGGGTATGGTTATCAAGGAAAAAATCTCCAACAAGCACTTCTCGGTTGCTGTCGCGTCTCCGGATTCGCTCCGCGAGTTCCTTCTCAAGCCGACCCGTAATCTGGTGTGCATCAACGATGTTCATCTCAGCGAGGAGAGGTATCAGAAACTTCATAGTGCCATCTTGAGTGCTTTTGAGACTGCTTTCCCTGAAAAATCAAGATTTGAATTGTAATGAGCAGATATAAAGTATCTCTGATCGTCCCTGTTTATGGCGTTGAACGCTATATAAGGCAGTTTGCAGAATCTGCCTTGGCACAGACGTATGCTGATGTTCAGTATATCTTTGTCAACGATGGTACAAAAGACCGGTCGATGGAAATACTTGCTGAGCTGATCGAGGAGAAGTTTTCAAGTCTTAAGGACAGGATATATATAGTCAACAAAGAGAATGGCGGGCTTCCGTCAGCCCGGAAGGCAGGACTTGATGTTGCGGAAGGGGAGTATATACTCTTCGCTGATTCAGATGACTGGCTGGAGCTTGATGCTTTAGAGAAGATTATGGCAAAGGCTGATCAGACAGGGGCTGATATAGTTTATTTTGACCTTGTTAAAGAATATGGTCATAAGAAAAGCTACAAGAAGGAACGCGAGTATACTGTTGAAACCAAGGGTGACTTTATTGTCAATCTTTTCAATTACAAGTCCCATGGCTACACTGTAACTAAATGCTTCCGAAAGTCTCTCTATACAGACAACGTAATATATATGCCAAAGCTAGGCATGCATGAAGATATATACCTGATGTCCCAGATAATCTTTTATGCAAAAAGTCTTGTGCATCTGCCTGAGTTCCTGTATCATTACAGAAAGGATAATCCGGACTCGTTCTGTGCGCAGGATAAGGAGAAGAGGCATGTGGCTTCTACGACGAATCTTCTTGATCTGTATGAGCATTATCGCGATAGTCTTGAGGGTAGTCCCATTGAGTTCGCGGCAGGAAGTATTCTCATGCGTGCCGGACAGCATAGCCTGATGCACAGCCATGATTTTTTCAAGTCACACCCGTATCTTGCGGCAGACCTCCGTAAAACAAAGATCAGTTGTAATTACCGGACCTCGCTCCCGATGCAGATAATAGTAAAGATATACGCTCTTTTCAAATAGCTTATACCTATAATATATAATAAGGGTCTGACCGATCGGTCAGACCCTTTATTGTTATGCACCGAAGTTGTCGTAGAGAATGTTCTCTGGTGGTACTCCGAGTGAGTCGAGGAGGTTTACAACCGCGCCGACCATCATAGGAGGTCCACACATGAGGTAGAGTGCATCCTCTGGTGCCTCGTGGTTCTTCAGATAAGTCTCGAACATAACGTTGTGAACGAAACCAGCTACATATGGTACTCCAGCTGCATCTGCCTCTGGATCCGGTCTGTCAAGAGCGAGGTTGAACTTGAAGTTAGGGAAATCCTTCTCGATCTGATGATAGTCGTCGAGATAGAATGCCTCCTTGAGTGCACGTGCACCGTAGAAGAAGTTAACCTTTCTTGAAGTCTTCTCTGTCTTGAAGAGATGCATGATGTGGCTACGCATAGGAGCCATACCGGCACCACCACCGACAAAGATAAGCTCAGTCTCAGGTGAGAGATCCTTTGGAAGGAAGAACTCACCGTAAGGACCAGAGATTGTGATCTTGTCGCCTGGCTTGAGAGAGTAGATGTATGAAGAACAGATACCAGGATTTACATCAACCCACTTACCTGCAGCTCTGTCGAATGGAGGAGTTGCGATACGTACGTTGAGCTTGATGATATCACCCTCAGCAGGGTAGCAAGCCATTGAGTATGCACGTACGGTAGGGGTAGGGTTAACCATCTTGAGAGTTCTGAGACCCATCTTCTCCCAATCTGCCTGATACTGCTCGTCAACGTCGATGTCCTTATAGTCAACTGTTACAGCAGGCACGTCGATCTGGATATATCCACCTGACTGGAAGTTGAGGTGCTCTCCCTCAGGAAGCTTCACCACGAACTCCTTGATGAATGTTGCTACGTTGTGGTTAGAAACCACCTCGCACTCCCACTTTCTTACGCTGAGCGCTGAAGCAGGTACCTCGATAGACATGTCCTCCTTGATCTTTACCTGACATCCGAGACGCCAGTTTGCTGCGATCTGCTTACGGTTGAAGAAGCCGACCTCAGTAGGGAGAATCTCTCCACCACCCTCGGTCACGCGGCACTTGCACTGTCCGCAGGCACCCTTACCACCACAAGCTGAAGGAAGGAAGATCTTCTGCTCTGCGAGTGTTGAGAGAAGGTTTCCGCCAGGAGGTACCTCGACGATCTTGCTTCCCTCGTTGATCTTGATTTTAACAGTTCCTGATGGTGTCAGCTTCGTCTTGATGAAGAGGAGAAGCGCAACCAGAATGAGTGTGACGATCACGAAGACGATCACAGCAAAAAGTATAGTCTGCATCATAGTCTTTGTCCTCCTATATTAAAGCTGAATACCCATGAATGTCATGAATGCAATACCCATGAGACCTACGGTGATGAATGTGATACCGAGACCCTTGAGTGCTGCAGGAACGTGTGAGTATGCCATCTTCAAGTCGGATCGTAGCCATGTCGTTCTGTGAGCCAAGGAGTTGTGTGTGAATGTTGTCTTCCTAAGACCGCTTGGCCTCCGACTT
>JAZOPY010000023.1:0-3896 GCA_045655825.1 Candidatus Cryptobacteroides sp.
CACCTATCTATGCTGATCCTTATTCTTTCGGCGAAGGAACTGACTGGCAGAATGAGCTCTTCAACTGGAATGCTCCTCAGCAGTCACACCAGCTCAGCATCAGCGGAACAAGCGGCAAGAACCAGTATTTCGTTTCGGCCGGATACTATTCTCAGGACGGTATCATCGGCGGTAACTATGACCGTTCAAACTATGAGCGCTTCACTGCCCGCGTAAACGATCAGTATACTGTATTTGACGCAACAGAGGACCGCACATGGCTCAATAAGTTGAATGTCAATGTGAATGTATCTTATTCACGTACAATCACAAAGGGTATCTCTACAAACTCGGAGTTCGGCTCTCCACTCGGTTCGGCTATTGCTCTGTCACCACTCCTCAGCGTATACGTTGACCCTGCGGACGAGCAGTCAGTGATCGATCAGTATTTTTATAATGATGCAGCACATGCTGTTGATGAGACAACAGGTGAGCTTCTCAACCCTAACTGGAGCGACTTCAACCTCGTGCGTGACCCAAGAAACGGACGTCTCTTCACAGTACCGGGAACTGAATTCCAGGAAATGGTCAATCCTCTTGCTGACCTTTCTCTCCCAGGAACAAAGAACAACTATGACCGCCTCGTCGGTGGCGCAGAACTCGAGTTCCAGCTTTACGAAGGTCTCGTTCTCCGCTCTTCTGTAAGCGTTGACTTCTCAGTCGGCGGTTCAGACGGCTGGACTCCTAACTATTATCTTTCATCAACACGTCATCAGGGCTATTCATCAGTATGGGGCTCTATGAACCGTGGTCTTGTATGGCAGGTTGACAATACTTTGACTTACAACAAGACATTTGCAGAAAAGCACAACCTCACAGTAATGCTCGGTCAGTCGGCATCAGCGACTCAGGGCCGCAACATCAATGCATCAAGAATGTATCTGATGGAAGAGGATCCTACCAAGGCAAACATGGGATTCGCAACAAGCCAGCGTGAGGACAATGATGGTGGCGGAAGCCTCTATGTGGACTATCGTCTTGCATCGGTATTCGCCCGTGCATCTTATGACTACGACAACCGCTATATGATCCAGGCGACTGTACGCCGTGACGGTTCTTCACGTTTTGGACCTGGTCGTCGTTTCGCTATCTTCCCTTCAGCATCGGCAGCATGGAACATCAAGAATGAGGCATTCCTCAAGGATTCAGCTCCATGGCTCTCAAACCTCAAGCTCCGTGCTTCATGGGGTATCAACGGTAACGACCGTCTCGGTAACTTCATGTATGCAGCTCAGACAGCTGCCGGCAACAACTACGTATTCGGCAGCGGCGCTCTCGGAACTGAGACAATCATCAACGGTGTGAAGACTACCGTCACTCCAAACGACCTTCTCGAGTGGGAAAGAAGTAATCAGACTGACGTGGGACTCGATTTCGGTTTCTTCGGAAACTCTCTCCAGTTCACAGCAGACTACTTCTATAAGAGAACAGACGGTATGCTCATCGAGATGCCGGTTCCTACATACCTCGGTGAGTCTAAGCCTTGGGGTAACGTAGGTTCGATGTCAAACAGCGGTATCGAGCTCGATCTCAACTACCGTTACTCGATCGGTGACTTCAACTTCTCTGTAGGTGCAAATGCTTCTTACATCAAGACTCTCCTCATCAACGCAGGTAACGAGTCTGGTATCCTCGACAGAGGTTCAGTTCACCAGATGGGTACAATCATCCGCGGTGAGAACGGTCAGCCGTTCCCTTACTTCTACGGTTACAAGACAGACGGCGTATTCCAGAATTGGGACGAGGTCTATGCATATACAAACGCTGAAGGTGGTCTGATCCAGCCTGATGCACAGCCGGGAGACTTCCGTTACAAGGATCTCGATGGCAATGGAAGCATCACAGCTGAGGGTGACCGTACAAACCTCGGAAAGTGCGTACCTTCATGGACTTACGGTATCAACGCAAGCTTTGACTGGAAGGGAATCGACTTCTCGATGGTATGGCAGGGTGTAGCTGGCAACAAGATCTTCGATGCTACACGTCGTACAGACATCCCTACAATGAACCAGCCTAAGTACGTCCTCAACCGTTGGACAGGTGAAGGCTCGACAAACGAGTATCCTCGTTTCACTGTAACTGACCCTAACCAGAACTGGTCTAAGGCTTCAGACTTCTTCATCAAGGACGCAAGCTATTTCCGTCTCAAGAACGTGACCCTGGGTTACACTCTTCCTGCAAAGTGGACAAACAAGATCTTCGTAAAGAAGCTCCGCGTTTACGTTGCATGCGAGAATGCCCTCACATTCACAAAATATGACGGATTCGATCCTGAAATCGCTGACTACGTCGACAGAGGCATCTACCCTCAGTCACGCACAGTTCAGTTCGGTGCAAGCATTACATTCTAATCACCAATAAAGAGATTTAAGATGAAAAAGATATATTACATTTTAGCAGCTGGACTGCTTTCTGTGACTCTCAACTCTTGCGGTGAGGACTGGCTTAATGTACAATCTCACGACAAGATCTACATTGACGAGTACTATAACTCTGAACCACGTATCAAGGAGGCTCTCGTGGCAGCTTATGACCCTATGCAGTGGTTCGACTGGGGAATGGGCATGTACAACCCTGTTCCTATGATCTATGAGGTGATGGCGGATGACATCTATCCGGGTGGATCAGGTGTGTCGGACAACCGTCACTTCCATCTGATGTTCGACTATTCTGTCGACTCTCAGAATACTCCTGCTTCCGTATGGACTATATGCTACTCAGGTGTGAACCGTGCAAACTGCGTCCACAAGTATATGCCGGGCGTACAGGGCATCACTGAAGAGAAGAAGTCAGAGTATCTGGCAGAGGCAACAGTTCTCCGCAACTGGTACTACACTCAGATGTGGAAGATCTGGGGTAACATCCCATATTATGAGTCAAACCTTGACTTCCCTTACGAGTGCCCTCAGTCAAAGGCTGACGAGGTTTACGCCAAAATGGAGGCTTCCCTTGCTGAGGTCATCGACTCCAAGGCTCTTCCTATGAAGCGCACATCAGAGCAGGGTCGCGTTACTCAGGCTGCTGCAATGATGCTTTATGCAGAGATCGTGATGTATCAGAACGATCAGACAAAGATGCAGAAGGCCCTCGACTATATGGAGGAGATCATTACAAGCGGAGAGTACGCTCTCGTATCATCAGCAGACCTCGCAAACATGTGGGAGCCTGCAGGAGAGTGGAGCTCTGAGACAATCTTCGATATCAACTTCTTCAGCCAGGGCGCATACCGTTCATGGGGCAACCCTCTTGCAGCCGGCGGTACAGTTCTTCCTACACTCATGGGTCTGAACAGTATGTCAGGCAGCGCCAAGTACGGCAACGAGGGCTGGGGATTCTTCCCTATGACTCCTATGGCTGCCAAGGCATTCGAGGAAGGTGACCTCAGAAAGGCTGTTACAGTTTATGAGACCGCTTCTGAGCCAGGTATGACATTCACTGCACGTTACCAGGAGACAGGATACCACCTTGCAAAGTATCTCCCTCGTCTTGACGGCAACGCAGGTCAGATCGCTGATGCGGTTCTTAACTATGGTACAAACATCCGTCTGTATCGCTATGCTGAGACCCTCCTCAACGCTGCCGAGCTCATCGCTGTTCACGGCTGCTCAGGAAAGGGTTCCGCTGATGCATACCTCAATGAGGTACGTACACGTGCAGGTCTTGGCAATGTAGGTGCGGATCTCGAGTCGATCCTCCACGAGCGTCACGTAGAGCTCATGGGTGAAGGAAAGCGTTACTGGGATCTCGTTCGTCTGGGCCAGGCAACTACCGTTCTTACTCCTGCTAATGACGAAGGTGGCTTCCGTACAAAGGCTTGGACTGAGAACAAGAAGTATCTGCCGTTCCCTCAGTCAGAG
>JAZOPY010000024.1:0-3206 GCA_045655825.1 Candidatus Cryptobacteroides sp.
ATACTGTGGTGGTTATAGCGGTGAGGATCCACCTCTTCCCATTCCGAACAGAGAAGTTAAGCTCACCATCGCCGATGGTACTGCCCCACCAGGTGGGAGAGTAGGTAGCCGCCACTTTCTTATACAAAGTCCCTGACATCAACGATGTCGGGGACTTTTTGCGTATATACCGGTTTGGCTGAATATTTGATATTGTCGATGACGGTTTTAAAATCTGTTGATATGGTTATTTCAAATATTCATGCGCGAGAGATTCTTGATTCTCGTGGCACCCCTACTCTTGAGGCTGAAGTCGTTCTTGATAACGGTGTTCGTGGCGTTGCCAGTGTCCCTTCGGGTGCATCGACCGGTAAGAATGAGGCATTGGAGCTTAGAGATGGTGACCCTGAACGATATTTGGGTAAAGGTGTCCTGAAGGCGGTCGCCAATGTAAATCAGATTATCGCTCCTGCATTGACCGGAGTCCATGTTGAGTATCAGTCTACTATCGATGAGATGATGATTGATCTTGACGGAACGGATAACAAATCTGTTTTAGGTGCAAACGCCACTCTTGCTGTCTCCCTAGCTGTCGCCAAAGCAGCAGCAGCTTCCAAAAATCTTCCTTTGTATCAATATCTTGGATCTCCGATTTCTTATGATATGCCTGTACCAATGATGAATATCATCAATGGTGGATCACACAGCGATTCTCCTATTGCTTTCCAGGAGTTCATGATCAGGCCCGTAGGAGCTGACACCTTTGCTGACGCTCTCAGAATAGGTGCAGAGGTTTTTCATAGCTTGAAACTTTTGCTTGATTCCAAGGGATTGAATACTTCGGTTGGCGATGAAGGCGGATTTGCGCCTTATTTAAAAAGCAAGGAGCAGGCTCTGGATATGATTATGACTGCAATTGAAAAGGCTGGGTATGTTCCTGGTGAAGATGTAATGCTTGCCCTTGATTGCGCTGCATCCGAGTTTTATAATGGTGTTGTGTACGATTATTCCATTTTCGAGCGAGAAAAGGGTAAGATTTTAAATTGGGATGAGCAGATTGATTACCTTGCATCGCTTGTAAGAAAGTATCCGATCGATTCTATTGAGGATGGAATGGCCGAGGACGATTGGGAAGGATGGAAGATGCTGACATATAAGCTTGGTAATGATGTTCAGCTTGTGGGTGATGATCTCTTTGTAACTAATGTCAGGTTCATTAAGAAAGGAATTGATGAGAAGTGCGCCAATGCAGTCTTGATCAAACCAAATCAGATCGGAACATTGTCTGAAACTCTTGAGGCTATATCACTCGCCCAACGAAATGGATATTCAGCTATCATTTCTCATAGATCTGGCGAGACTGAGGATACTTTCATTGCTGATCTGGCCGTGGCAACTTCGAGCGGTCAGATAAAGACAGGTTCGTTGAGCCGTTCAGAAAGGACAGCAAAATACAATCGACTCCTGAAGATCGAACAGGAACTTTTGTAAGTTCAAAAAATAGTCTAAATTTGATGTACATTTTAATCTTGTATCATGAAATTTAGACTGTTTTTATTTGTTTTATCTGCCTTGCTGACATTCTCTTGCGCAGATAATAAGACTGCAAAACAAGAAACTGAGTTCTGGCTCGGTGCAGACCTGGGTTGGATCACTGAATATGAGGCACATGGCCATAAGTTTTACAATAACGAAGGTCAGGAGCGCGAGTGTACTGCCCTCATGAAGGAGCTTGGCCTGAATGCTGTTCGTCATCGCGTATGGGTTGATCCATCAGCTCATGGTAATTGGTGCAGCAAGGAAGACCTTCTGGTGAAATGTCAGCGCGCTAAGGAGCTGGATATGGAGATTCTCCTTGATTTCCATTACAGTGACTGGTGGGCGGATCCAGCAAAACAGAATATACCTGCATCCTGGAGCGGACACTCGTATGAGCAGATGAAGGAAGACCTCAAGGCTCATACTATCGACGTGCTTACTTATTTGAAAGACAACGATATAGAACCTAAATGGATCCAGGTGGGCAATGAGACCCGTAACGGTTTTCTATGGAGCGTAGAGTCCAATGAATTCGGATGGCCGATACTCGATGAGAATGGAAATACAACCATCACTGAGTCCATGGGACATGTAGAACGTAACCCTGAACAGTACGCCGGTCTTTTTGCTGCTGGATACGATGCCTGCAAAAAGGTCTTCCCTGATGCTATAGTCATGGTTCATCTTGACAATGGCTTTGACAAGGACCTTTACGACTATAATCTCGGTGTCCTCAAGGCCGGAGGAGCAAGGTGGGATATGATAGGAATGTCTCTATATCCCTACTGGGCGCTTGACGGAGGTTTCCGTGACGATGAGGAACAGACTATCACAGACTGCATTGAAAACATAAAGTATGTCAGTGAAAAGTTCGGTTGCGACGTAATGATAGTCGAGACCGGCTTCCTTGTTGACGAATCTGATCCTGTCCGTATGGAGACAAGCAGGTGACAGCTTGCACGTGTGATCCGTGAATCCATCAACAATACCGACGGACGCTGCAAAGGAGTGTTCTATTGGGAGCCGGAGTGCCGTCCGTCACAGTATAAGCTTGGTGCGTTTACCGAAGACGGACGTCCGACTATCATCATGGATGCTTTCTCGGACTGGTCAGAAAACTGAGTACTTCTGTTGCGAGACAAATAGAGATAATAACTGCGAGCCACATAATCTTGTTGTTTTAAGTTTCTGTGGCAAAGGTACAGTGGTAATGTGCCAATTTACGGCACAAATAAATTAATCGAGAGATTTTAAGAAAAATTCCTTGCACATCTTGCGGCTGATGTCGTAGGATGTGCATTTTTTATTATAGTCTGTGCTGTCGACTGACGCGAGGTCGCAGACATAGAGCCTGTCTATAAGGGATAGATATATCTTCGAGTACTTGATGTCGAGGTGACGCTGTAAATCGTAGGTGTATTCCATGGTGAGCTTTACTTCCTCTTCGCTGAGGTGGTCCTTGCAGAAGATGTAGAGTCCGTATTCCTGAAATTCTCCGTAGAAGCCTGAGCCTACCTTTCCTACCTTGCTTTCGATGATACGCCTGAGCGGCAGGGCGAGACGCCAGTATTCATATTCAAGGCGTCCTATGTAGCGTCCTTCCTGAAGACCGTATCCGTATCCGCTTCTGACGATCTGTCCGATTTCATCGTCATCATCAGCCGGGCTTTCCACTCCTGCCATCTCCA
>JAZOPY010000025.1:0-7589 GCA_045655825.1 Candidatus Cryptobacteroides sp.
AGGCTAAGGCTAATGAGGCTGCAGATAAGGCTGAGAAGGAGCGTATCGACAAGATCAATCACGCTGACGGAATGTGCTTCCAGACAGAGAAGAACCTCAAGGAGTACGGGGACAAGATTCCTGCGGAGAAGAAGACTGCAATCGAGAACGCAGCAAACGCTCTCAAGGAAGCTGTCAAGACTCAAAACATCGCTGATATCGATAAGTACAACTCTGAACTTGAGGCAGCATGGCATGCAGCTTCAGAGGACATGGCAAAGGCAGCTCAGGCTGGCGCCGGCGCTCAGGCTGGTCCTCAGGGTCCGTTCCAGGGTCAGGCAGGCCCACAGGGTGCTGACGACCAGGGCGTAGACGAACAGTAAGAAAGTCTAGCATACTAACATAGCAGCGGAGCTGTGACTTTTGTCACAGCTCCGCTTGTTTATTAGAACAGCCGGGCACAGTAGCTCCGGGAAACTGGATGTTTTCCCGGACGAGATCAGTATAGTTATTCTGCCACAGGTATGTCCTTCACGCGGAGGAAAACCTGATATGAAGACTGATCGCCTATAGGAACCCAGATCATCTTGTCTGCTGTGAGGGTCTTGATGATGTAGCGGTGTGACCATTCGCCGTTGTCGTGGTCATAGCTGCCACGGATGATGGTGCCGAGCTGAGGGTCAGTGGTAAGGTTGTACCTGCCGGTAATGACATGAGGGACATTGGTGAAGCTGTCCATGTTCTGGTACATGGTATATGTCTGGCCGCTACGTACAATATCAAGGTACATGTATGTACCCTCAACCATGGTATTACCATCCCACTCAAAGAGCTGCCATTTGCCTGACAGGTTGTTGGCATTGACTTCGAGGAGTTCTTCCTCCGGCTCGGTAATGATTACCTTTTCGCATGAGAATGCAGCAAAGGCCATAAGTGCAAGGGTGAGTAATTTTGCTATTCTATTCATTTTGTTATTGTTTTATTCTTATTGTAATTGAAGATCTGGTTGGAGAGGTACCAAGACCATCGAGGATAACTTTCATCATTTCACGGGTTCCTGGCAGAGCCGGATCATAAGATATCGTGATGACCCCTTCTTTTTCAGGCAAAACATGATCTTCATCAAAGCTGACAGACAGACATTGCGGGAGAAAATTATTGTCCACTCCAATTTCAAGAGGCCTGTCTGAAATGTTTATGAATCTCAGAGTCTCTACAGCCTTCTCCCCTGCCTTGAAAGTCACCTCCGAGCGCCTTAGCCTAATGCTGCCCATCTGTACCGGCCACTCTCCTGACAGGTCCGCTCCGGCAGACACGTCAACCGAAAGCTTAAGAACCGCAGAGGGATCATTCCCATCCTGAGTGTATACAAACACCTTTCGTTCGAACTTTCCCGGGTGGCCTGCTGGATTATATCTGACGGATATTTCTGCAGATGCACCAGGAGCGACCTCCGGGACCGTGCAGATTGCAGCTGCACATGAGCATGATGAAACAAGCCTCTTTATCTGCAGAGTCTTCGTACCGACATTCGTGAATCTATATACAAAAGTCCTTGAAGCGTCATCCTCGTTCATAGGTTCTGCAACAATATGCCTGGTATCAAAGGCCATATAAGCTGAGTCAGCAGAGTGTCTTGGATCAGACACCTGCTCGAGCTTCTCCTTCGAGACCATGCGCAGCTGGGCTGCGGCTGTCATGGACGAAGCCATGACAGCGAAACATACCAGTATGAACCTTATTACAACCATCCGTTACCGTTTGCGTTTTCGCGTACTGTGATCACGAACTTATCTGTGCGGGAACCTGTGATGGTTGCTGTAGTCTGACCTGACTTGAGGCCCTTCACTACAACCATTCCGTCTACGATCTGGGCAGTTGCAACAGATGAGTCATCAACATTGACAACGAAATTCTTTCCTTCCATATACATCGAAGGCGCTACAGTAGTCTGACCTCCGACTGCCACATACAGGTTAGGGAATGTCATCTCCACTCCTGATCCCTCCACCGCCTTGAGCAGTGCATAGGCATTGATCTGTCCATGACCCATTCCTCCCTTGAACGGTTTCAAATCCAAAGACTGCATTGGTGCAGACTCAAGAAGGTCCACGACATATCTCTTGTACTGCTTTATGCCGGTCATATACTGATCGATCGGAGTCGCTGTCTCATACATCAGGGCAATGAAGTCCTCTGCCTTGAAATGACGACGGAGCTGCGCTGCATACGAAAGTCCGAGAGCGGCCACACCTGATACGTGAGGACATGCCATCGAAGTTCCTTCCATATAACCATATCCGCTTGGGCTCACATTCTTCGGCAGAGTAGAGAGAATGCATCCTATCTCACCTACACGATGGTCCTCATCAGCATACTCCCAGTAATAATCCTGATCTCCACCAGGAGCTGAAATTGTCGTGCCTGGTCCGTAGTTGGTGTAGACGGCAGGAGTGAAGTCACCGGCAGTAGCGGCTACTGCGACGAATTTAGGATACGCGCCAGGGTAGCTGGCTGCAGGAGCAGACTCGTTTCCGCCGGCAAAAATTGCAAGACCGCCTTCGATCACTCCGTCCGGAGAACCGGCATTATGAATGAAGTAGTCCAAAGCCTTCTTCTCAAGGACGTTATATGCCTCCCACTCCTCGTCAGTCCTGAACTGAGGAGTCCAGTCGTATGGATTTGCAGCACCGGAGATATATCCCCAGCTGCACTGAAGGATGACGGCACCGTTGTCAGCCGCATACTTTATCGCGCGCACCTCCTCGAGAACCGTACCGGCGTACTGACCTGAGAAAATCTGGCATGACATGATCTTCACACCCGGCTGAGAGCCGTTTCCTCCGGCAATCGAACTGATTCCCTCACCATTATTGTTTACAGCAGCGATGACGCCTGCAACGTGAGTACCGTGACCAGTGTCATAACGGCTGTCAGTTGAGATCACACCTGTCTTCTGAGTAAAGTTATATCCATGAACATCACCGGCATAACCGTTGCCGTCATTATCCTCGGTCGAACGCCAGATCTCACCTGGGTTAACCCACATGCTTGCCTGAAGGTCAGGGTGGCTAACATCAACACCCTCGTCAAGTACAGCCACTATGATAGAAGGCTCACCTGTACATCCAAGTTCGTTCCAAGCCTTCTCCACCTGCACGTCAGCATCCTTGATGAACTTCGTAGGACGAAGGTCGCCATTATTTACAAGATGCCACTGCTCAGGAAGAAGAGGGTCATCAAAAGCTGCTGAAGAGGCAGTCAGCTGACGCACCTTTTCCATAGTCAAAGGCACCGCCTTCCTGTCGCTGGCTCTCTTAAGGGTACGGTTGAACTCAACGCGGTCAACCTCGCCAAGCTTGGCAAGGTCAGCTGCGACCTTCTCCACTGGGTAGTCCTCGCCGAAACGCACCACATACCAAAGGTGAAGTCCCTCTTCGCGCGCCTTGTCTTCCGTGCGAACGTCAACCGGGAACACTCTTTCAATCTCGTATCCTTCTACAAGTCCAAGAATCTCATCTACGCTCAGGACTCCTGAACGAGTCATCGGCATAGCCGGACCGCTCTTGGTCACACCTGCCTTGTCAAGTATGTCAGCAACACGTGCATCAAAGCGCACAAGAAGCTGTCCTGGCAGCGCATCTGCCGCAGCCTCCGGATTGAGCTTATCGGCAGGCTCCTGAACCGGAGCCTCAACCGAGCACGCTGTAAAGCCCAAAGCAAATGCAGATGCTATCAATATGTTCTTAATAAGTTTCATCTTTAATTATCTGTTTTACTCGGGTTATACTTCTTGTTCTGATAGATTTCATAATAGTAGTCGAGGCTTACAGGCTCGTTGTAGAATCCCGCACTCTTACCGTTCTTATCCTTTCCTTCCTGCTGGAATACCAGCGAATACGGAGCCCATGAATCGAGTTTCGGATGCATAAGCAGCCACTGCGGCAACTGTCCTGTCAAGCGGTTGAAGTTGATCGCGAAGAATTTTGTATTCGGAAGCACCTTCGGAATATTTCTCATCTCTGCAGGTAGCTCTGTCAGACCGGTTGCAAGCGAGTCCTTCAGTTCCTCGAAAGTCCATGTCGGAAGTCCCTCATCTGTCATATCAGGAAGTTCACCCTGAATATAATTCACAGAAAGACGGATGGTATCGAGCTTCTCCCATTTGAGGAGTCTCTTGAAGGTATCCATTCCCTTGGCAGTCCTGAGGTCCTCATCGATGAATCCTCCAAGATTCTCTCTGATGTCATTGCTGAGGTCATATACTGTATGACGACCATTGGCGTTGAGAACCAGGGCACGAAGGTTAGGGAAATTCTCTGGGGAAAGGATCTCAGGGAGCGCCTGGAAGCAGTTTGAGCTGATATCAAGATACTCGAGATTCTTCAAGTTCACAAAATCCGGGTGCAGAGATGTAAGTCCATAACCTCCGATGGTAAGTCTCTTCAGGTTGGTCAGCTTTGTGATATGCTCACCAGTATCGAGACTGAGAAGGAAGTGGTTGGCGTTTGAGTAGAACACAATCTCCTCTGCCGCTGTCAGGTACTGCACCTCGAAAGGAAGCTCCTCCTGAGTTCTGAACATGAAGAACTGGACATATTTCACTCGTCCTTTGTCAGGACCATCCTTCCAGACCTTCACATTGTTCCAATGTTCCATCTTCTCTGCAGTATCCCACTCTGTAAACATACCCAAAGCACGGCTGACAGCAAGAACAGCAAGCGAGTCACCGGCAGGAGTACCCACCGGGATTGGAAGAGCCGCCTTCTGTACGACCTTAAGTCCGTCATGCTTCGCAAGCTGCACGTCCTCTTTCGGCTGGAACACAACCTCAGCAACTCTTTCTACATCGCGCGAGTTAACCCTCCAGTCAAAACGGATCACTGACTCACGAGGACGTGAACCACGATCGAGGTTCAGTTCACTCTTCTTGTATGAAAGCCATGATGAAGATCCCTCAGGGAGCACGACATCAAAGTCTACATTTGTCTTTACCTTGACTTCGAAAGAGCGGTCATTGAATCCAGCATAGTCACTCACATTCACCTGTGTATTGTTCAATGAGAGCTGATATGCAAAGCCTTCCTGAAGGACTTCGAAGTCATTCTTCTCACTTGAATCATCAAGGCTCTGGATACGGATGGTACCCTTACGCTGATCGAAAGCAAGAGTAGAGTCAATTCTCACTGTACATGTCTGCGAACCTTTACCATTGGCTGGAGAAACCGAAATCCAAGGAGACTCGGTCATAGCCACCCAACTGCCTGGAGCCGACACTGTGAATGTTCTCTCACCTCCTTCCGGACCGACAGCTATCGTCGACTGGTCCACGCCAAACTGTACTTCTGGTTCCTGGAAGCATGATACTGCTGCAATCATTGCAGCCAAAACAACAAATATCTTTTTCATTTCTTCATCCTCCAGTATTAATAGAACAAAACAGGACAGTTCTTGATATTCTGAGTCTGGTCATATATGAGGATATATGCTCCGGCCTGGATGGCATAGCAGATGTCAGAAGCATCAAAAACAATCTCAGGGTTGTCACTGATATCAAGATAATAGCAGATTGTGGAAATAGTGTCCTCAATCTTGCCGAGGTTATTCGAACCGATATAGAATCCTCTCAGGCCTCTATGCTGATAGATGCCTTCCGGCCAGTCTGCAAGGCAGCGTGCGCCGTCATCGTCGCGCTGACCACGGATGGCGAACACTGTCAGATACTGGCTGTCGAGAGGCTCCCAAGGGAACTCCTTGAACTTGTTATATGACAGTTCGACACCATAGAGATAAGGCAGATTTCCTGCATGAAGATCCCATGGCAGATCATCCAGATCGTTATACGAGAGATCAAGGGATGTCAGATAAATTGAATTCTCATACTCGAAAGAGCCGTCTGGAATCTCGTCGATGTTACATCCGCGAACGTTCACGTATGCAACCGACGAGTTTGACTTGGCGATCTCTATCGGATATTTGGTCATAGGTGAATTGTTTGCCAGGGTCAATGTGTTTACCTTTAGGCCCTTGAAATTCTCACCGTTCTGGAAACCGGATATCTCGTTGTATGAGAAGTCGATCGAGTTTATTGTATAAAGGGAATTAGCATCGAAGATGTCCGGGAACTCGGTGAACTTATTGTTTCTTACCGAGAAGGTCTCAGCATCGTCCATGAAGCAGAACACTCCGTTCTCGTCCACAGGGAACGAAGAAAGGCGGTTGTTGTCAAGGTAGAGCTGCACAGGCTTGATGTCATTTCCCCATGCCTCCTCGATCGTATGGATCTTGTTGGAAGCAAAGTCAAGAAGGCCAAGTTTCTTCATGTTCTTGAGTTCCTTAGGGAGGACCTCAAGGTTGTTCTCATTGAAATACAGAAGCTGGATCTTTTCAGCCGCAGCACCTGTTGCCAACGCCTTAAGACCGGCGAGGACCTCCTCCGAGCTCCACTGAGAGTTATTTGCAAGGTTCGCTGTAATCAATGACGGCATCTTTGCAAGAACCATAGGGAACTTGACCATCTTAGGGCAGTTGTACAACTCCAGATCAGTACATGACTCAAGGTTGGCCATCTCTGCAGGGAGTTCTGTAAGTTCTCCGTTTGCGATAAAGATCTGCTCAAGCTTGGTGAGCTTGCCGATCTCTGCAGGGAGGCTTGTCAGACCGTTGCAAAGCTTGCCATGCACCAGATCCATCGGCTGGATACGCATTCTGCCTGTCGCAGGATCAAGAATCTCGCTTTCCTGCATGCTCTGGTACATAGCTGTTTCAGGAATGACGATATTGTTCTCTGCAAGTGCGCGGGCAATCGGCTCACCCATCTGCGTTGCAGGATGGAGTTCGCTCAAATATGCCTTATGCCTCTCCATACGGTTCGCTGTTCCCTTGCCGGGTGCCACAGTCTCATCATGATGAAGCAGGTTGCTGTCATTGTGAGTTCCCAGATAGAGTTCCACAAGTTCAGTCAACTGGCCGAGAGCCGGAGACATATCTCCGTAGAAACCGAATCCACTGATATTGATAAGCGCCACACGGCCGTTCGAGTGAAGCGAAACGCCCGGCTGGTCACCCCAAAGATCCACATCCTTATTGAAGTTCCAATTGCAGCCGGCAGGATAATCCTCTCCAACATATCTCCACTCCTCTCCGTGAAGCGACTTCCAGATCTCATAGAGGGCGTAGTAGTCCTTGATGAACTCTTCAGACTCATAGAGTTTCACAGGGACATCAGTATCTGTGACCTGATTGTCCGATACCTCGAACTCGGCGTCCACACGAGTATTGAGCTCGATCAGACTATTGTTACCGTCGAAGATCTCATAAGATTCTACCGAATACTTTCCTGCTGTAAGCGAAAGAAGGGTATCACACTGAAGAGAAGAGGTCATGTAACCATCCTCAACGTCATCAGTCTCATCAAAATGCATTGAGAATACTACCCGAAGTGCCTCGAACACGGTCTTGACACCGGCCTCAGACCTTACAGACACTGTCACTGCAGTAATCTCGTCGAATGTGTACGAGCGCACAGGAGCCTTGACCATCGGATTGGAATTGAAGTCCGACAGATCCTTGACAAATGTAAAGCGGACCTTTCCTCTCTCCACGACATC
>JAZOPY010000026.1:0-6294 GCA_045655825.1 Candidatus Cryptobacteroides sp.
TGGTGCTGACATAAAGATCCTCGAGGATGATACTGTTGCGGAACGAATGCTTCCGTATACTGGCGGAAAACCTCAGCAGAGGCATGCCTGCATTGCAGTGAATCTTCAGGGAGGTGGCGGTTTTGAGATATGGCAGTACTCTAAACGCAAGCCTTCTGTTTGCCCGTTTAAGATTGCCGTAGGAGATCTGGGTATTTTTGCCGCTAAGTTGAAATGCAGAGATGTCGCTGCATTCTATAAAAAAGTTTCAACAACTTGGAAATCGTGCACGCCACCAGAAAAGCTTCCTGATGGGACCCCATGCTTCTATATGAACGATCTATATGGAAATTGTTTTCAGTTGATTGAAGACAAGAGCATCTTTATAAATGAGGATAAGCTGACCGGCGGAATGGTTGGAGCTGTAATCGGCGTGACCGACATGGACAGATCAGTTAAATTTTACAGTGAGGTGCTTGGCTACAGTGTCATTAAATGCGATACAGTCTGCAGATTCAGCGAGCACAATCTCATGCCCGAATCCGACAAGCAATACCGTCGAGTAATTCTGTCTGCTCCAAAGCGTAAGGGTGCATTCGCAGAACTGTTCGGCGATTCGACCATTGAGCTTGTTCAGGCACTGGAGAGAAAACCTCGCAAGATTTATGAAGGACGCTATTGGGGAGATCCGGGATTTATCCAGATTTGTTTTGACGTCAGCAATATGAAGGCCCTTGGAAAGTTCTGCTCTGAGAAGGGACATCCATTCACTGTAGACAGCTGTCCTGATGGGGAACAATTCGATATGGGAGACGCTTCAGGTCATTTCACATACATAGAGGATCCGGACGGCACATTGATAGAATTTGTAGAGACTCATAAAGTGCCGATCATCAAGAAGTTAGGATGGTTCATCAATATGAAGAAAAGAGATCCTAAAAAATCTCTTCCTAAATTCCTATTTGCAATGATGGGACTTGTATCAAGAGAAAAAATCAAATAATATACTTTTAAATCTTAACCGATATGTACACAGACATTTTTGACAGAATCAGAAAATCAACAGGTGGTCCTATTGGACAGTACCGTGAAAAGGCAGAAGGATATTTCGCATTTCCAAAACTGGAAGGGGAATTAGGTCCGAATATGAGATTTAACGGCCAGGATGTACTCTGCTGGAGTCTTAACAACTACCTTGGCCTCGCAAATCATCCTGAAATCCGTAAGGCTGATGCAGAGGCGGCAGCTCGTTGGGGACTCGCATACCCCATGGGTAGCCGTATGATGACTGGCCAGACTCATCTACATGAAGAACTGGAACGTCGCCTTGCAGCATTTGAAAAGAAGGAAGCTGCATTTGAGTTCAATTTCGGTTACCAGGGTATCGTATCAACAATTGACGCATTGGTCGGACGTCATGACGTGATTGTATATGACGCAGAGGATCATGCATGTCTGCTTGATGGTATCCGTCTGCACATCGGAAGCAAATATAAGTTCCGTCATAATGACATCAAGGACTGCGAAAGAGTGGTTGCAAAGGCATGTGAGGAAGCGGAGAAGAAGGGCGGCGGAGTCCTCCTCATCACTGAAGGAGTATTCGGAATGACCGGAGCTCTCGGAATCCTTGACCAGATAGCAGCGCTCAAGAAGAAATACAAGTTCCGCATCATGATTGATGATGCCCACGGATTTGGTGTGATGGGCGAGCACGGCCGCGGTACATCCGAGCACTTCGGAGTTATGGATGAGATTGACATATACATCGGAGCATACGCAAAGTCAATGGCCATAATCGGCGGTTTCGTAGCAGCCGACAAGGATATCATTGACTACCTTAAATACAATATGCGTTCGCAGATCTATGCGAAGTCACTTCCAATGCCTATCGTGGAAGGATGTCTCAAACGACTCGATATCATCGACAGTCCTGAAGGTGATGCGCTCCGCGCGCAGCTCTGGAAGGTGACCAGACGCCTCCAGAATGGATTCCGCGAACTTGGATTCGACATCGGCCCTGCTGAGGCATGCGTCACACCTGTTCTTGTGAAGGCGGGAGTGAATTCAGCAGCCAACATTGCAGTCGCGCTCCGCGAGGAATACCATATCTTCTGTTCTGTTGTGATCTATCCTGTGATTCCTCCGGGAATGGTAATCTTCCGTATCATCCCTACAGCTGCTCACAGCATGGATGATGTCGAAAGGACACTCGCTGCCTTCAAGGATATGAAGGAAAGACTTGACAGAGGAGAATTTGACAAGGAAATGCCTAATATGGCGCTCCTGAAATAAGCCATGCAATCAGTTTGGATAACAGGAGCATCCTCCGGAATCGGTGAAGCATGTGCTTACCGTTATGCAGAAGAAGGGGCGAGACTGGCTCTTACCTCTTCTTCTGCAGACCGTCTTGAAAAGGTTGCGGCCAAATGCCGTGAACTCGGGGCAGAAGGGGTGACTGTTTTCCCTTTCGACCTCACCTGCCCCGACGGTATTGACAACCTCACCGACGACGTCTGGATTGCCCTCGGTGGCATTGACATAGTAATGCTCAATGCCGGCATCAGCCAAAGAACCAACGTCGAGGACACTTCAATGGAGATGGTGCGCAAGATAATGGAAATCAATTACTTCGCTCCAGTAGCTATTGCTAAACGCCTTCTGCCGAAAATGGCTGCCAGAGGCGGTGGAAAGATTGCTGTAACTACATCCATTGCCGGAAGATTCGGTTTTCCGCTCCGATGCGGATACAGCTCTTCAAAGTTCGCCTTGTACGGATTCTTCGAAACCCTTCAGGCCGAGTACTACAGCAAGGGTATCAGAGTGACTATGGTATGTCCGGGTAGGGTGCAGACCAACATATCCAGATATGCTCTTGACAAGGGAGGAAAGCCACACGGAGTGATGGATCCCGGTCAGGCAAGCGGAATGACTGCAGGAGCTGCGGCACGCGTCATAACAAGAGCTGTAGCAAAGGAAAAGAAGGAAGTGCTTGTAGGAAGGAAAGAACTTCTTATGGTCTATATCAAACGATTCTTCCCTGGATTATGCGCCATTCTTGCCCGTAAAATCAAACCTATGTAGCGGTTATGGGAAAGTTGTACGATCTTTTGAGAGAAGACTACAGGATCAAGGAAGGTCTCAAGACCTGTATCAACTGTGGGACCTGCACGGCAATATGCCCTGCAGCTGAATTCTACAGGTACGACCCCCGTAGAATCGTAGATACTGTCCAAAGAGGCAACGATGAAGATATCGAGGCCCTGCTCAAGAGCGATACGATATGGTATTGCGGAGAATGTCTCTCCTGCCTTACAAGATGTCCCCGCAGAAATGGTCCCGGACTGGTGATAATGGCATTGCGTGACCTTTCTGCAAGGCTCGGGTATTTCGTCGAGTCGGAGAAAGGCCGCCAGCTCTATCCTCTCACAAAGATAATGACCGGAAACATCCTCAAATACGGCTATTGCATACACCCTGATACTTTCAGTTGGGAAGACCACATGGAATCCGGCCCTGTCTGGAAATGGCATACTGAACATCTTGAAGACAGTTACGCAAGGCAGGGTGCCAATTTTCGCGGCTCAGGTCCCGGAATACTCCGCAAGATTCCTCAGGAATCTCTCGACGAGCTGAAGAAGATATTTGATGTCACCGGAGCAACAGAAAGGATGGAAACAGTGGAAAAATTCTCCAGAGCCAAGGCAGAAGAGATGGGGATGTCGATGGAAGAGTACTTCCGTCACACGTTTGAACATTGTTCGGACAATCATTTCAACGATTGACAAGTTGTGAAACCTTAGTTATGATATATCAAGGCAAACAGAAGATATGGAGTGATTATCAGAAGGAGATTCCTGACGATAAGTGGTATTATGTGCGCAGCTGCATACGCCAGAACTTCTTTCCTGCATCGGAAAAGATGTTCATGGAAATATGCAGGAACGTTCTGGGCAAGGATGTTT
Source organism: Candidatus Cryptobacteroides sp. (assembly GCA_045655825.1). GTDB lineage: Bacteria > Bacteroidota > Bacteroidia > Bacteroidales > UBA932 > Cryptobacteroides. The sequence continues at coordinate 3,942 of JAZOPY010000026.1, forward strand.
ACGAGAACGAGCATCACACCACCTGCGGAGGAATAGCCTACCACTGTGACACCATCCCTCAGGAGACGGCGATGACCATAGTGGCAAGACAGTTTGCCTTGATGACAGAAGCAGGCTACGAAAATTACGTAGCATCCTGCATCACATCCTTCGGCAACTACACGGAGATTCTCGAGACATGGAACGAATTCCCGGAACTGGAGGCCAGGATACGGGAACTTCTCTGGAAAGCCTGCAGAAAGGAATTCAAGAAACCGAAGTACCTGGTACACTCAAGCGACCTGATCTTCAAGTTCCGCAATGAGATAGCCGAAAAGGCTAAATATCACCTTGTAAACAAAGAGACCGGAGAGCCTCTCAAAGTGGTGGAACACATCGGTTGCCACTACTCCAAGATGTTTCCATCAAAAGGTGTAGGCGGTGCCGAATATCCATACGTGTTGACAGGAATGGTGGAATCCTGGGGAGGAAACATCATCGACTATCCCGAGAGAAGGCATTGCTGCGGCTATGGATTCCGCCAGTACCACGTAAAGGCTAACAGAGGATATTCGATTTCGAATACCCACAAGAAATTCGAGTCCATGGCCCCTTACAAGCCTGACATGATCATAACCAATTGTCCGGGATGCCCGTATTTCCTTGACAGATGGCAGTATGTAATTGCAGAAATGGAAGGCAAGACCTACGGCCAGAACGGATTTGGAATTCCGGTCTTCACTTATGAAGAGGTAGCGGGACTTGTATTGGGATATGATCCGTGGGATCTCGGACTTCAGCTGCATCAGACGGCAGTGGAGCCGCTTCTGGACAAGATCGGAATAGAATATGACCCCGAACAGAAATACAAAGGTCTGGATAGAAAGGAGATACTGAGACCTGAACTTCCGAAAGTAATGAAATGCTTCTAAAACCACCGGAACATGAAGGAGATAATAGTGATAATAGGAGGCGGGATAGCCGGAATGGAAGCTGCGGCTCAGCTTCTGAAGCTCGGACATGCGCCTATCATAATCGAGAAAGGCGACCGTCTCGGCGGCCATGTGGCACGTTGGAACAGGCTTTTCCCGGACCTCACGCCGGCCGGAGAACTCATCGACAGGCTGACGGAAGCCTGCAAGGAAGCCAACATATTCCTCAATACTGAGGTTTCCCTTGTCAATCGCCTCAGGGACGGTTACAACTTAATCTTGTCCAACGGTATTACCATCAGCACCAAGTATATCCTCATGACGACCGGATTCAAGATGTTCGAAGCGTCAAAGAAGGAAGAATATGGATATGGAATATACAATAATGTCGTCACTAATTCAGACTTGGAGAATTGGTTCAACGGCAACAGGGACGAGCGCATAGACAGTTCTTCGATGAATACGATAGGATTCGTGCACTGCGTCGGTTCGCGCGATGAAAAGGCCGGCAACGGCCAATGCTCGAAAGTCTGCTGCATCACTGCTGTCAAGCAGGCGATCGAAATGAAGGAAATGTATCCAGATGCGCAGATATACTGCTTCTACATGGACCTGAGGTTGTTCGGAAAGAAATTCGAGGACTTCTACACCAAGGCTCAGCGTGACCACGGAATACATTTCATCAGAGGCAGAGTGTCAGAGGTCAGCGAAAACATCGACGGCAAGCTGATAGTCAAGGCAGAGGATACGCTGCTTGGCAGGCCTGTCAAGATTACCCTTGATCTCCTCGTTCTTATGTCCGGAATGGTATGCAACCCGGACAGTACAAGACTTGCATCCATGATTGCACTCCCTACTGACTCGGACAGATTTCTCAAAAGCGAGGACAATATAATCCATATCACATCTTCGCCAAAAAAGGGAGTGTTCTATGCTGGAGCCTGCACTGGTCCCAAGACCGTGCCTGAAACCCTTGCCGAGGCTCGTTCGGCAGCCTTGGACATCCACTTCGAGATACAGGAGGCATGAAGATGAACGGATTCGGCTTTAGACTTTCACCAAGTTCTGCAATCAATCTGGACAAGATCGACAGGACACTTTTCGACGAGCTGTGCGGAATAGAGCCCGACGCTCTGCGCTGCATGGCCTGTGGTTCGTGCACTGCCACATGCACAGCGTCCGGACTCAGCGGAACGAGTGTCAGAAAGATGCTGCTGAATCTTCAGAGAGGCAAGGTGGAGGAAACCGCCAGGATGATATCAGGCTGCATGCTGTGCGGAAAGTGTACGATGGTGTGCCCGAGAGGCATAAAGACCCGCCGTCTCATACTGACAGTCAGCAGGTTATATAAAAAGGAGGAGAAGGTATGATGAGGGAGATATATCCATCTGGCTTCAACAGTTTCGTGACGCCTTTCATGCTGGGAATGCTTTTCGTTCTCG
>JAZOPY010000027.1:0-5083 GCA_045655825.1 Candidatus Cryptobacteroides sp.
GCCTCAAGGTCGTGACCCGGGTTGATCTCGCGACCCTCGAAGCAGTCGATAGGAGTTCCGTCAGGAGATACATTCTCCAGCATCACTCCGAGCTCAGGATGATAGAACACGTTAAGGATCTCGCTGAGACACTCGTCGATAGTCTGATCGAGCATGCTCTTGTCCTCAAGAATGTGCTCTACCTCAAGAGCCATATTACAGATAATCATAGGAAGGGCGAAACCCTTCATCGGACGTGTTCCGGGATATGACTTCTCCCAACGTCCCTTAGGATCATTACGACGGTCAAGGATTCTCTGGAATGTCTTCAGCGCGATCTCCTTGTACTCCTCGCTGCCTGTCGCCTCAGCAAGCTGTGCAAAGGCCATACATGCGAATGTGTTTGAGAAGATGTTATAAGGCTGGATGATCGGCTTTCCCTCACGGGTAACCGAGAAGTAGAAATCATAATTTCCGTCATGCGCATACTTCTTCAGGAACTCTGCTCCCTGGATTGCGCAATCAAGCCACTCCTGCTTTTTCTCAACCTTATTGTAGAGCATTGCGAACATCCATACCTCACGGCCCTGGAGCCACACAAACTTATCTGTGTCGAACACGCTTCCATCACGGTCAAGGCAGCTGAAATATCCGCCATACTCAAGGTCCTGAGACTTCTCAAGCCAGAATGGAAGTACATTGTCCAAAAGTTCGCTCTTATATTGAGCGGCAAGTTTCTTGAAATCCATTGTAATGATCGGTTTTAGTTTTAATTAAAAGCAGCCGGGAACCGGAGCTCCCGGCTGCAAATTTATAAAAAATTACTCAAGTGGGAAGAGATACTTCTCAACTGTATCCATCCAAGAGTCAACTACGTAAGCTGCGAGCATACCGTTCTCACCCTTGATGTAGATGTCTGAGTAAGTAAGACCAGCACCGTTTACTTCATGGAAGTTCATCTGGATTCTGAATACCTCCTTAACTGCAGTCACGTCAGTAACGTCTACAACGATGATGTCAGTGTAGTCGTAATCGAAGTGGCAGCTTGCAGTCATAGCAAGATACTTCTTACCGTTAACCTCAGCAGTAGAAATACAGTTGTAGTTCTCCATCCAAGTTGAACCTGTTACATAAACCTCTGCCCACTCAGTTCCGTTGAAGTAGTTGAGGTTGTAAGTAGCACCGTAAGTGATAGCGAAGAAGCCGTCAGCGAGAGTAGCACCTGCAGGAGCAACAACACCTGTAGAAGCATCCCATGAACCGTCGTGGAGGTCGCCATAAACTGGCTCACCTACTACGCCACCCTTAACTTCCCAAGCAGCATAGTGACCTGTACCAACGCAGATGTAAGCCATGATGAGAGCGTCACCGTTGATGTCACCCTTCACACGGAAGTTACCCATCTCAGTACACCAGTAGTTAGCTGAGTTGTAGTCTACGAGTGGAGTGTAAGTACCGTCAGCAGCAACCTTGTAAAGCTGGAGCTGTCCGCAAGTACCGTCAGAAACCACGCGGTCTGGACCTGAAACCATGAGGTTGCCAGCGTCGTCAACGTGAACACCACCTGCAACGAATCCCTCTGGAAGAGCGATCTTAGTTGCGCCTGCACCTGTAGCAGCGTCAGCTGCGAAGAGCTCACCGTTAGCTGTGAAGTAAGCCTTGTCACCAGCAACAGCAACACCTACGCGACCTGCGGTTGCACCAAGCTCAGTGAGTGAGTTAGACCAAGAGATCGGGCTCCAAGCCTCCTGAGTGATAGTTACGATCATAACAACGCCAAGCTCGCTGTATACTGTTACAGTAGCAGTTCTTGCTGGAGCGTTAACCTCCTGCTCAGCAACTGTGAAAGTAAGCTTGTCAGTTGTGTAAGCCTTTGTCTCAACGAGCCAGTCAGCAGAAACCTCGTAAGTGTAATCTACGTTGTGTCCTACCTCGATCTCAACTGAACCACCCTTGAACGATACTGTGTAAGCAGCGTCAGCGGTTACGTCGATAGCGTTCTTCTGGAGCTGAACTACAGGAACTACGATAGTCTCAAGACCCTCTACGTTGATCTCGAGAGTTGCAGTACGGTTCTCCTTTGCAGTGTTAGCTGCAGCAGTGAACTTGATTGAAGCCTCACCAGCCTCACCCTTCTTAGGAGAGATCGAGAGCCACTCGATTACGTTCTCACCCTTAACCTCAGCAGTCCAAGCTGCGTTTGCAGTGAAGTTGAAGGTAACAGGCTCTGCGAGCTCGTCAGTACCTGCAGTAGGGATAGTCACCTCTGCTGGTGCGAAGTCAACATGAGGAACGAACTCCTCCTTGTTGCATGAGATAACAGCTGCTGCTGCCATCAGGAATAATGCGATTTTTTTCATAATGAAAATTAATAATGGTTAGTAAAAAAGTTTTATAATGTTTGTAGATATTGATCGAAAGCGTTCTTTATGTCTGACCAGTAGTCGTACATCTTGATATGACAGAGGTCGAAGAAGAACATTCCTTCTGAAGAAGCGTTGATGCATGCGTCAACGATGTCCGGCATAAGCTTGCCCTGTCCTCCATTCTCGAAACCTGTCGAGTTTCCGATGTCCGGTCCTCCGATAAACGGCACGTCACCGGCAAAGATATTCTGTGCCCTCTTGCAGAAGCCCTGCATAGTCCACTCGCTGTTTCCATAGATAGACTTGGTCGAAGCGTATGCTCCGATGAGCATGATATCGCAATGGTCAGCATATCCATACTGGCTATACTCAGCATCAGCCCAGCTGTATGCACTCTTTGCATTGTAGTTCGGGCTTGCCCAGTTAACGCCTGACATGTAGTAACTGCTGTACCACGCTCCAACATATGCACCGAAACGGATGTCCGGATTGACTGAATGCACCTTGTCAGAAGCCTTCTCAATGAAATCGTGAATGACTTTTGCACGGAAGGTCATCCATTTGCGCTGCATTTCAGTCACATAGTTTTCAAGGCTTCCCTGACCAGGAGAGAAAATGTCATCCGGCCAATTGGTCACCTTCTTGCCGATATACTCCTCGAACTTCTTGCGCGAAGTGTCAGAGAAGTCACTCTTGAGGTCGTTGTCATCATAACGGCAGCGGTCAAGGATGATGCCCTTCACATCGTAAGCGGCAAGATCCTCAAGGATGCCGAGAAGGTACTCAACCACCTCATCATTTGCAGGATTGAGGAACTTTGTTCCGGCTCCCATATCCATGCTGCTGACAAGTCCGTCCTGAGAATTGACGACAGTCGCCCACTCCTGTGGAATCGAACCGTCGAAAAGAGGGCCGTCTGTACCAAGGCCATACGGACATTCCTTTCCGCCGACCATCGTATTGATGGCTGCGTAAACGTCGAGGCCTTCCTTCTTTCCGGCATCGATGAACGCCTGGAGATAGTCGAAGTTCTGCTTGCGCTCAAGCCATACATAGCCTCCTGGAACCCAGGCATCGACCTTAGTGAGAGGTTTCTCCACATCAGAATTGAAGAGCACTCCGGCTGTCGTAGGTCTTACCTCTACAACAACACCTGTGAAGCCTGTCTCCTTGAGACGTGCCATATCAGCATTGATGTTCTCCTTGCTGTCAGCGTAATCCTTGAAATTAGCTGCAGCATCGATCCATACCAGACGTGCCTTTCCTACCTTTTCAGGCTCCGGCTGATCCTGGTTCGGATCGTCAGGGTTCTGACCCGGATCTTCAGGAGTATCCGGCTGATCCGGCTTGTCTGTCGGTTCAGTTATGGTTCCCCAATCAGGGTTCCACAGAATATCTTCCGGCTCACCGCAGGCGCAGAAGCAAAGCAATGAAGCCGCCAATAAAATATTTCTTAAAGTACTCATCAGTATTATTTAATCATTATTGTACTTCCTACCGCACGCTGCGATCCGTCTGAAACCTTGATGGTTGTCTTTCCGTTCACAAGCATACAGCTTGATCCGCCACCGTCGAGGTTGATTGCCTCTACACAGCCAAGGTCAAGAAGCACATTAGCAACATCTGCAGTTGTAAGTCCTGCCACTCCTTCAGTCATCTGACGTCCTTCGCATACGAAAAGTATCATCTTGTCGTCATCTGTAACGCCCATGGCGGTACGAGGCTGGTTGCTGTCAGGGCTGATGCCTGATGTTCCGTTGAAAAGTTCTTCCACGTATGTGTCCTTGAACTTTCCGCCGTCGATAAGGAGAGGGCCTCCACCCATCGCTGTCTTGGCAGCGAACTCCTTACCTCCTTCGGGGTATGTAGCTGTAGGCTGCTTTGCTGGATCAGCCGCCCAGGTATTCTCTGCAGGTGTCGGATACATATAGTGGTTGTCCCATGTCCTGTAGGTCCAGCATGCATCGAACTTGCCGTCAGCAGTCTCAAGGAAAGCTGCTCTGGTAGGATAATACATCTTTACCCAGTCCTCTGACGCATAGTTGATATTATATGCAAGTACTTCAGACTCGCGCACAGCAAGGCTTGAAGAATAGTTCAGACCGCCAGAAGCATAGAAGAAACCGGCATTGATGACTATAGGCCAGTTGCCTTCGTCATACACCTTCTTCGGAGTCTTGAAATCATCCTCTGTGCCGTCCATCTCCGGATCGCTGATGCTCCAGATGTCCCACTCAGCGGAAGCCATGTCAGCGACTGCGATATACGCAATCGCCTTCTTGCCCTCAAGGCTCTCAGGAGACTTATAGACCTTTATATAAGAAGGAAGTTCACCATACTCAGAGGTAACCTCCGACCACTTGTCGAGAGTTGCGTCCTCGATCTCAGGCTGCTCAGGTGTCTCACCCTGTTCAGGTACCTCGACCTCAGGATCATCCCAAGGCCACTGATCAATAACACTGCTCTTGTCCTCGCATGAAACTGCGAGAACAAGAGCGGCGAATATGATTGAAAACATCTTCATCTGTTAAATATCGATACAGTCAGCCACAAAGCCGGCGATTACACTTGCATTGTGATCCCAGTAGTAGATGTATACCTTGAATCCGTCAGCAGATGCACCCATTACGACGTCTGCAGCGGCACATCCCTGGTATCCTGTCTGGAACCATTCTGTCGAGCGGTTCTCGATGATAGGAGCAGCATCCTTGATTGACTTAGGGTCAGATGCATCCCAG
>JAZOPY010000028.1:0-11967 GCA_045655825.1 Candidatus Cryptobacteroides sp.
CTTGATGTTTCCGTTTTTCCAGGTATGATAAAGGTTGCTTCCGGTAATCAGCACGAGTTCCATATCGGATATCTCCTCCACACTGTCGCCGACAACCCTCACGGCACCCTCTGCGCCTGCTATGAAATTGATTTCATATTCCGGGTGAGCATGTACGGGAAAATCGAATTCGGTCTTCCATCTTTCAAATATGACAAACAGGTCATCTCTTGAAAGAGGAGGGGATTCCATGATTACATTGTAGCTTGTCATAGTTTTCATTCTAGTCCTAACAAAATTATGAATTAAGCAGACATATAACAATGAATGGATTTGATTGTATTGATATTGTATCAAATAGTATTATGTGTGCTCATATTTTTATCGGAATATGAGCTACTTACGGGTAATATTACGGTGCTATGATACTATATAATCAACATTTGATACCATCATAACGATTCCGGATAACCAATGCTTTTCTATTTTATATTTGTGAAAACTGATTTTGTCATGAACAGATTTTTCAAATTATTCGCTGCCGCAGCAATAGTTGCCTCGGCAGCTGGATGTACCCCTGAGGATCCTGAACCAGGACCACAGGGTAACACTCCTAAAGATGATGTGCTCAGCGCTCCGGAGCTGACAGCTACAGCAAGTGAAGGTTCCCTTTCATTCACATGGACATCTGGTACCATTGAGAACTCAAAGCTTGACGTCGACTACACCCTTTACGTAGGAAAGGCGGGAAGCGATCTCTTCGATGCAGGAGTTCCATTCGAGACTGAAGGTCTTTCACACAAGATTGAAGGAGACGAGTACACAAATCTCCTCAACGACATGGGATGTCAGAGCGGAGGCACTGTCGACATGATTGCCATAGTGACTGCAACTGCCGGCAAGGAGACCAAGACATCTGCTCAGAAGACATTCACAGCAGGCCTTCCTGCAGCTGAGGTTGTTTTCCCTGAAGCACTTTACATGAAGGGCGGTGCGTGCCCTGGAGGATGGGACACAGCAACTGTCATGGCAAAGAGTGCCGAAGGTATCTATGAGGCATCTGATGTGACTCTTCTGTTCGGAAAGCCTGAGGACGGAAAGGGATTCAAGTTCTTCGTGTCTGAAGATCCATATCCATTCTACGGCCAGGATAACACTGAAGGCGCAGCTTTCGGAGACATCAAGGTATTCGCTTCTGAAAACGACGGTGACTCGCAGTTCTATCCTCTTCAGTATGAGTACACAAGCGGCGTCTACACAATCAAGGTTGACCTCAACACGCTCAAACTGACTTTGACCAAGACCGCTGACGTATTCGAGCCAAGCAAGCCGTTCTACGTATTCGGAGAAGGACTCGACAAGAACTGGGAAATGGTTGACGAGCTTAAGCTTAGCGAGATCGAGGAGAACATCTTCGAGGGTCACAATATCCATATCTACAAGAACAGCTCGTTCAAGTTCGACAACGAAGACTGGACCGAGTATCAGAGAGATGATGCTGCAGGCGATTACTGGACTGTAAAGGCAGCAGTGAGCGGCGAAGACATCAGATTCGTTCCTAAGGATTCTGACCCTGATTTCAAGGATGGTAAGTATACTGTACGTCTCGACCTCAATACTATGAAGGTTACCCTCACCCTCACTGAGGCTGATCCTGTAGTCGAGTCTCAGTATCCTACATCTCTCTACATGAGTGGTGGTTTCAACGGATGGGCACTTGAGCAGCTTGATAAGATTGCTGACGGTAAGTTCCAGAAGGAGAACGTTCAGATGAATCTTGACAACGGTCCGGACGATCCAAAGGGACATGGTATCAAGTTCATGGAGAATGCAGACTGGAGCGGTCAGTGGGGCCCTAAGGAAGATTGGGAACATACAGACTACCGTGGATGGGAGCTTGCTTCTTATCCTGATGCCCCTCAGTTCTATCCAGCTCTTGCCGGTTTCCAGTCAGGTGTTTATACAATCCTTGTTGACTTCACTACAATGACCCTCACTCTGACTCCTGCAGGTGGCACTCCAACTCCAGAACCAGAGCCTGAAGTGACTTATGCATACCTTTACGGAGCAGCATTCGCAGATTACACTGACTGGGTTGATTGGATTCCTGTTCCAAGCATCGCAGAGAACGTTTTCGAGGCAACAATAAACCTCAATGTTGGTGACTCTTCATACGCAAGAGGATTCAAGATTTACAAGGGCATCGAGGACTGGGGCAGCGAGCACTGCATGTACAGCGACTCTACGCATGATGACATCAGGATCGGCCTGAAGGACGCAACAGGCGACAACCAGGTGACTCCGTTCAATCTTGGATATACAGAAAGCGGCAACTACGTTGTAAGAATCGATTTCAACACAATGAAAGTTACCTTGACAAAGGCAAACTAGCCGACGTCTACACCTGATATGAACCCCGAAAGTTATGTATGACTTTCGGGGTTTTCTATTGTTTTTAGGACCATGCCTGACTGCGTGGCCCTTTGTGCGTTTTTCTTAAATGGTTGATATATACCGAATGAAATGACAGACTATATTACGCCAGCTTGGCGATGTCACGGCACTCGAGGGCTGGCTTACTGTAGCCGTTCTTTGTGACTTCGATCATGGCCTTGGCAACGTCGCTCATCTTGTTCCACATGCCGATGAGCTTGAAGAACGGGTACATGGCCCAGAAGAAGTACTGCATCGTCTGGATGCGCTTCTGGCCCTTGTATCTCCACATGATCGCCGGACGGAAGCTGTATGCTCCCTTGAACGGCATTGCGACCAGCGCATCTTCGGTGCTCTTCTTCACGCGCACCCACATCAGCGTCTTGCTTTTGTAATTTCCCGCGCCGCTGAGATATACGAAGGTCATCTTCTCCTTCGGACCCACGACATCGGCAAAGTGAAGCGGGATGTTATGGCTGATGCCTTTGTACTGCTCCTCCTTGACTCCGACGCTGCTGATGCCGGCAATGAAGAACACGGCATCATATCCCTGAAGTTTCGGATCTCCGGCCTCAAGGGCCATGAAGTCAGGGACGATGTATTCCTCCAGCTTCGGGTGAGTGTGTCCGCATGGCCTTCTGCTGACGCTGAGGACCTTTTCTATTTCCGGATTGTCAAGGCAGGCGAGCATGACGCCCTCGCCGACATAGCCTGTTGTGCCTGTGATGATGACTTTCATAGTTATTTCAGTTTAGTTGTAAAGAATGACACGGCGTGTGCTACGACCTTCCTGAGCTTGCGGGTAATCATGTGGTTTTCACCTTCGACAATGATCAGTTCAGACTCCTGGGTATATGCCTCGACAAATTTTTCGCTGCATGAAAGCGGCACGATGTTGTCCTTGCTGCCGTGTATGAGCCTGACCGGTCCGGTATAGGCCTGAGCTGTTCCATATATGTCCAGTTCCTGGGTCGAGAGGATGTATTCGCGTCCGAGCTTCATCATGCCGAAGCACTTGACATATTCCGGTGGATCTGCCGGATTGAACTCAGCTCCGAAAAACTTGCCGCCTTTGCAGGCATCCTGAATGACAGATCCCGGTGCAACCAGAACGAGCGCCGCAGGCGACTCGCCACGCGAAGCGAGAATTCCTGCCGTCATGGATGCCACCACTCCGCCCTGCGAATGACCCAGAAGCCCGATCTTGCTGACGTATGGGAGTGACTTAGCATATTCCCACATCGCCAGCGCATCCTCGATTTCCTTGCCGACGGTCATCTGCTGCATCTGCCCCTCGCTCTTCCAATGCCCGCCGAAGTCGAAGCAGATCGATGCGATCCCTTCCTTCGCCAGCGACCTTGCCAGCGCCGGAATCGGAACTATGTTCTTGCTCGAGAATATCCCGTGCATGAGTATCACCATCGGACACTTGTCGGTCTCTTCATTGAAGCCGTCCGGCAGCGTCACCTCCATCGCCAGCCCGCCCTGCGGTCCATGGACCTTGTACTCCTTCGAGAATGCGGAGAGCGAGATGGTGATGAATAACAGGATTGCAGAAAGTTGTTTCATAGTATTGGTTTTATCCCATAAAGATAGACAAATCTTTTGGTATATGGACAGAAAAATCCTTACATTTGGGTTATGAATACAATACTCGCATTCCTCCGTCAGCTGGAGGCAAATAACAACAAATCATGGTTTGATGCTCACAAAGGGGAGTATCTGGAAGCACGCGCCCATTTCAATGCTATCGTGGAGAAACTCATCGATGGCATTGCCGGTTTTGATCCGTCAGTCAGGGGCGTCGGAATCAAGGAGAGTACCTACCGCATTTATAAGGATATGAGGTTCTCCAAGGATGGCCTTCCATACAAGACCCACTTCGGAGCCTTCATCTGCAGGGGAGGACGCAAGTCCGGATACAGCGGGTATTATTTCCATATAGGAACAGGTTCAGGTGAGGATTATCCCTGCAGAAGCTTCCTGGCAGTGGGCAACTACTTCATGGAGCCGAAGGTCCTGAAGATCCTTAGAGAGGATATCGAACTTGGAGGAGGAGACTTCGACAGGATCATAAAGGGGCTCCATCCATCACTCTCCCTTGACCAGGACCAGAAGCTCAAACGCGCTCCGCTCGGCTTCGACGCAGCCGGCCCATACATCGAATACATCAAGCTGAAGAACCTCTGCCTCTCCGGCACCTTCGATGACTCCAGTCTGGATATAGACGAGGTTTTGAAGGTCTTCAAAAGCGCAAAGCCGTTCCTGGACTATATCAACCGGGCTATTGAATATAGTAGGGAAGAGGAGGTGTAGGAAGTAATTGCAATTTGTTGTTGATAAATCAAAACTTTCATTATATCTGCACTTGCGAAACGGCTGTTTCGGAAATGCACGTTTCGTATGTGAACATATCCCACCTGTTGATAAGTTTTCCCCGCACCATATCTGTTTGTCAGTCAATTGCTGAAACAATTTTGTTGTGGTATAAGTGGTTGATTGATAATGAGTTGAGGTGCGGGGAAAACTTATCAACAATGTGTTTTTTGTTTTGGATATTCGTATAATTTTGCAGTCAAAACCAGGGGGATATGACACAGGAACGTAACCGTACATATAAGAGAAGACAGCAGGCTGACAACCTGCTGTCTGCATCCACAGAGATGGGCAATGTGCCGCCGCAGGCGACGGATGTTGAGGAGGCTGTGCTGGGGGCCATGATGGTGTCCTCGGACAACGTGGATCAGGTCATGGACCTGCTCAAGCCGGAGGCGTTCTATGATCCAAAGAACAAAGTCCTCTTCGAGGCGATGCTTGAGCTTTTCAACGAGAGGTCGCCGATAGACATGCTCACGGTCATAGAGAGGCTGCGTCAGAAGAAGGCGCTTGAGGGAATCGGGGGCGCAGGCAGGATAGCCGCCCTTACCCAGAAGGTGGGTACGGGAGCCAATGTGGAATATTATGTCCGCATCCTTCAGCAGAAGGCAATCCAGAGGAACCTTATTGAGGCTTCGTATGGCATTCTCAAGGATGCGTTTGACCCTAGTGTGCCTGTGGATGACCTTGTCGCGGGTGCCCAGGACAGTGTGTATAATGCCATCGCCGGCAATCTGAAGAATCCGTATAAGCATGTTTCTGAGGTCATCAACCTGTCGATGGCGCGTATAGAGCGCAGCCAGAACTCTACCGGTGTCACAGGAGTGCATTCGGGTTTTTATAAGGTGGACAGGTTCACCATGGGCTGGCAGCCGGGCAATCTGATCATACTCGGTGCCCGACCGTCCGTCGGCAAGACCGCCTTTGCCCTGAATCTCGCCAGAAATGCGGCGGTGGAGTTCAACGAGCCGGTGGCGTTCTTCTCGCTGGAGATGACCGGTATGGAGCTGACGGACAGACTGATCGCCACAGAGTCAGGAATATCTTCGGACAAGCTTAAGGGAAAGCAGAAGCTCCTCCCTGAGGAATGGGTGCACCTTGAACATAGCATCGACCGCATCGTGAAGGCGCCGCTGTATATCGACGAGACTCCGGGCATCACATTGACGGAGTTCAGCGCAAAGGCGAAGAGGCTGGTGAGGGAGAAGGGCGTGAAGATCATCTTTGTCGACTACCTGCAGCTGATGCACTCGGGCAAGCCGCAGCAGGGAGGGTTCTCGAAGGTGCAGGAGGTGACTGACATCTCAAACACCCTGAAGACGACTGCCAAGGAACTCAACATCCCGATCATCGCCCTTGCACAGCTGAACAGAAACCTCATGAGCAGAATGGGCAGCAACGGCAAGCCCGTCCTGAGTGACCTGAAGGACTCGGGCTCCATCGAGCAGGATGCCGACATCGTGGTCTTCCTGCACAGGCCCGGCCTGCTGGGCCTCTCCGACGATCCGGACGATCTGTCAAGGACGGAGGTGATTTTCGCCAAGAACAGGAACGGCCAGGTCGGATCGGTCGAGATGAGATACGTGGGCGACCTGATGAAGTTCGAGGACGAACAGCCGTTTTATCAGTCTGACGAGTTCGTCCAGATCGACTTTCCGGTATAGATGGAAATTATGTACAATATAGCAAGACAAATTCAGTTACTATGAGCGGACAATTTAACAACACTATTTCTGAGGACAAAATGCTGGGTAAGGAATATATTCTGGCTACCTATTTTCTCTATATGAAGCGTCACGATGCCTCTCGCGGGGTGTTGAAAAGACGATTGCATGCATTGCTTAGTGCTTATAATCCTGATATTCGGGAGGATTGGGAGCATGATTTTGTTTTTGGAAATCTGATTGACGAGGAATGTTCGGAGGAAAAGCTGAGGTTGATTGAAGAAATCATCGGGCGTAAGTTGTATGATGATCTGACTTATCCTCCGACTGATATCTATACGCTCCGAAGGGGGATGTTTCATGCATTGCTGAAGTATCGAGTCAAGGTCGGGGAAATCACTAAGACGTATGATGGCGTCATGGAATGTTCTGTAGGTTTTGAATTTGGCATACAGTTCTCCAGACAAGTGAGCAAAGAGATTTTTAGCACGATAATAGCTAAGGTGGACCGTGTGCTGCTTCTGCTTTTAGGTGACAAGTATGATGAGAAAGTTTCTCTAGCAGATTTGACCCTGAAGTATGGATATTCTTTTGTCTCAGATGAGAAATTCCGTTAGATGACGACTGCATAGCCGGATAGTTTGTCCGTATTTCGGTCTGTTTTGCGGACAAGTGACGTCGGCCAGCTATGTTTGTCCGTATTTCGGTCTGTTTTACGGACAAGTGACGTCGGCCAGCTATGTTTGTCCGTATTTCGGCCTGTTTTACGGACAAGTGTCATCGACCAGCTATGTTTGTCCGTATTTCGGTCTGTTTTGCGGACAAGTGACGTCGGCCAGCTATGTTTGTCCGTGATTCGGTCTGTTTTACGGACAAGTGACATCGACCAGCTTGGTTTGTCCGTGATTTGGCCTGTTTTGCGGACAAGTGACGTCGGCCAGCTATGTTTGTCCGTATTTCGGCCTGTTTTACGGACAAGTGTCATCGGGCAGCTTGGTTTGTCCGTGATTTGGCCTGTTTTACGGACAAGTGACATCGACCAGCTTGGTTTGTCCATCTGTACATGAATGGCCAATATTATGTACAGATGGTATTTTAAATCCCGGTTAATCCCGATTCGAGTGCCTGAAGGCATGCATCCTTCCCACAAATTATGTATTTTTGTCGAGTAAAAATCACTAGTTATGAAGGAAGAGTGTTTGATATGCAAGGCGCCTCTTGAGTACCTTCAGGAGGATGTGCTGATGGAATGCAGCATCTGTCACAAGAACGAGTTCAGCAAGACAAGATGCGTGAACGGTCACTATGTGTGTAACGAATGTCACTCCAAGGGTGTGGACTCGATAGTCGGACTGTGCCTGAATGAGACCTCGTGCGACCCGATAGAGATCATCGGAAAGATGATGGATATGCCTTTCTGCCATATGCACGGGCCGGAGCATCATATCATGGTCGGAGCAGCTCTGCTGACAGCATATCGTAATGCAGGGGGAGAGATAGACCTGGCGAAGGCGCTTGGTGAAATGGTGAGCAGAGGAAGCAAGGTGCCCGGAGGTGCATGCGGCTTCTGGGGTGCGTGCGGAGCGGCCATAAGCACGGGCATGTTCATGTCCATAATAACCGGCTCGACTCCTCTGAAGAATGAGGCCTGGGGCCATTCGAACCTCATGACTTCGCGCTCGCTGGCACGGCTCGGCGAGATCGGCGGCCCACGCTGCTGCAAGCGCAACTCCTACATGTCAATCCTTACAGCAGTCGACTATGCTGAAGAGGTCACCGGAGTCAGGATGCATAAGCCGCATATTGTCTGCCGCCATATCTCATCCAACAGCCAGTGCATCGGCAGCCGCTGTCCTTTCCACCCTGCAAATCAGTAAATGCCGGGAAATACTCTGCCACTTATATCGTGCTTTTACCACAAAAACCAAAATTCACACAAATAAAACGGCCTTTGCCGTATTATATTTTCCACAATGGTCTATTCTGGGCATTTTTGCAGCAGAATTTTTTAAATAAATCTGAAATTATGGAAAATATTAATGAAAAAGTAAAGGCAATTGTTGCCGAGAAACTAGGTGTTGATATTGAGATGGTTGTTGATTCAGCGAACTTTCAGGCCGATCTCGGCGCTGACTCACTCGATATCGTTGAACTGGTGATGGATTTTGAAAAGGAGTTCGAAATTGAGATACCTGACGATGACGCCGGTGACAATATCGTGACTGTTGCTGATGCCATCAGATATATCGAGAAAAAAGTCGAGGAGAAATAATCCCGTCGAACCGTACTTCAACCTAAACCAAAATGAATTTCACTTCTGTTAACAAGATCTTCGAAGAGTCATTCAGGAAGAACTGGGACCGACCGGCCCTGTCAAATTATCAAGGTGCGACTCTTCATTATCGTGACCTAGCAAGGAGAATAGCCAAGCTGCACATAATGTTCGAGTCATCCGGACTTGAGAAAGGTGACAAGATCGCCATCTGTTCTAGAAATCAGGCGAACTGGGCTGTTGCGTTCCTGGGTGCATTGACATTTGGCGCTGTACCTGTGCCCTTGATGCATGAATTCAAGTCATCTAACATTCATCATCTGGTAAATCACTCCGAGGCAAAGGTCCTCTTTGTGGATGATGTCATCTGGGAAGGCCTCTCTGAATCGGAGATGCCGGATCTTCTGGCCATCATTCAGGTCAACACATTCAATCTGCTCTATACAGCAGATAAAAGTATTGACGATGCCAAAGCACATCTGAATGAACTTTATGGCAGGAAGTATCCTGAAGCATTTACTCCGGATTCAATCAATTACTATGAGGATTCAGCAGACGAACTGGCTATTATCAATTATACGTCAGGAACCTCAGGATTCTCAAAAGGCGTCATGGTGCCTTACAGGGCAATATGGTCAAATATTGAATTCGGACGCAAGGTGCTGCCGGATCTTGACAATACCTCAAGGGTGGTTTCGATGCTTCCGTGCGCTCACATGTACGGTCTCATGTTTGAAGTTCTATACGAACTGAGCATCGGCTGCCACGTTCACTTCCTTTCGCGTCTCCCTAGTCCGAAGATCATAATGCAGGCTCTCTCTGAAATCAAGCCGAGCGTGGTCGTGGCCGTGCCTCTGATCATTGAGAAGATCTATAAGACCAAGGTGAAGCCTGTTCTGGAGAAGTCCGGAATCAAGTTCGCAATGAAGGTGCCAGGCCTGGACCAGGTCATCATGAACAAGATCAAGGCAGAGCTTGTGAAGGCCTTTGGAGGAGAATTCTATGAGGTCATCATTGGTGGAGCCGCCTTCAATAAGGAGGTCGAAACGTTCTTCAAGCGAATGGAGTTCCCTTATTCTGTGGGCTATGGTATGACGGAGTGCGCTCCGATCATCACATTTGACGACTGGAAGACGGCCAAGCTGTATTCTTGCGGAAAGTGTGCGCCGAATATGGAGATCAAGATAGATTCACACGATCCGGCGAACATCCCTGGAGAGGTGCTTGTCAAGGGCGCCAACGTCTTCCTCGGATATTTCAAGAATCCGGAAGCGACAAACGAAGTGCTTGATGCGGACGGATGGTTCCATACAGGTGATATGGGAGTCCTCGATGCAGACGGCTACCTCTTCCTCCGCGGTCGTTCAAAGTGCATGATTCTCGGCCCGTCCGGTCAGAACATTTATCCGGAAGAAGTGGAGGCTGCACTTGACACAAGACCATATATTCTTGAATCGCTCGTAATCGAAGACGATGGAGGTCTCACAGCCCTCATCTACCCGGATTTTGATCAGGGAGCAAAGGACGGCATCAGCCAGAAGGCTATGGTCGCAATGATGGAAGGTTCTCTTGCAGATGTAAATAAGGAGATTCCTAATTACGCCCGACTCAAGCGTATAGAGGTGATGTCAGAACCATTCGAACGTACTCCTAAGAAGAGCATCAAGAGATATCTGTATCAGAGAAAATAAGATCTTGACCAAATTGCAGATGTACTGATGCGCGCTGATATGCTGACCCCGATGAAACGTGTGTTTTGTCCGGGTCAGTGTTCGTTTTGGGTCTGAACTGCCAGTATTTGCGCCGGTTTGACGAGCTGACCCCGATGAAACGTGTGTTTTGTCCGGGTCAGTGTTCGTTTTGGGTCCGAACAGGGGTGCTAACTGCCGGTCTTTAGGTCTGTTTGGCGTGCTTGACGAGCTGTCCCCGATGAAACGTACATTTTGTCCGGGTCAGTATTCGTTTTGGGCCCGAACTGCCAGCCATTACGTCTGTTTGGTGTGCTTGGCGTGCTGTCCCCGATGAAACGTGCATCCCGTCCGGTCAGAACCATTCGAACGTACTCCTAAGAAGAGCATCAAGAGATATCTGTATCAGAGAAAATAAGATCTCGACCATGTTTTATAATCTCCATCGCAGAGAGAGGTAGACTCCTTCGGATGTAAGATTTCCGGGGCTGTGGTATATGGTTCCGATCACTCCTGCATAAAGTCGCCTATAGACCTTGATGAACAGTCGTGTCTGTGAGTAGAGGTCTATAGGTGAATTCATTTTATGGGTTTTCCATATGTCGGTGTAGTGCTCGATGATAAGGCGTTTCCATTCCCATCCACCCACCATCGAGAACTGACCTCCGAATCCCATGCGCTGCTTCCACATGGCCAGGGGTTCGAACGCCAGGAATCCATGCTTGCTGTAGATGCAGTATGCTGCGCCCATATATGCGGTGCTTTCATAAAAGCCGCCAGCTGCAATTCCCCGGTATTCGGCATGCATGAAGATGGGCTTCTCCCAGAACTTCTGCTCCCAGAAGAACTGCCCGTATGCCTCTGCACCGCCGCCGCTGAATCCTGCAAGTTCGGCGTAGGCGTACCCGACGTGATCCTTGCCAAGCGCAGTCGTCTCTGACGCCACTTTCCCTGACCCGTCAAAAGGGGAGTACAGCAACATCAGCGAAGACGAAATGTCACTCTTCTCCTGTGCCTCCATACCGAAGCTCTGGAGCAGTAAGATGGATGTGACAAATGCGATAGTTCTCTTGAGGATATTAGATATCATCTGCAGGCGTATGGTTATTTGGATTTCGATACGATTGTGCCTGTTGCCTGGTATGTCGGCATGACAAGAACTTCGGCTACCTGCATGTGTTCCGGAGCGGAGGCTGCAAAGTAAACCACTTCTGCGATATCGTCACCATTGAGAGGCTTGATGCCGCGATAAACGTTGTCGGCCTTTTCCTTGTCGCCACGGAATCTCACTACAGAGAAATTCGTCTCGACCAGGCCTGGCTTGACGTTGGTCACTCGAAGCGGTGTGTCCACAAGGTCGATGCGCAGACCATCGGACAAGGCCTTCACGGCAGCTTTGGTCGCGCAGTAAACGCTGCCTCCCGGATATGCTGCATCACCTGCGATGGACCCGATATTGATGATATGGCCTCTGCCTCGTTCGATCATTCCCGGAACAACAAGACGTGTCATCGACAGGAGAGCCTTGATGTTGGTGTCAATCACTGTATCCCAC
>JAZOPY010000029.1:0-11674 GCA_045655825.1 Candidatus Cryptobacteroides sp.
GATACCGAAAGAGCCAAATGCAAGCTGGTTTCCTCTCTGTGAGAGACCTTTCATGCGGCCTTTCTGCTGCCTTCTGAATTTTGTTTTCTTTGGTTGTAACATTTCTCTATTACTTTAATAAAATTTTCACAACGTCCCTAACTAATTGAGTATCAGCTGGTTGGGCGGAGTGGTCCTCAATTAATGGGATGCAAAGGTAGTAATTTTTTCTGAATTACAAACATTTTTTACAAAATTTTTCAATATTTTCGACCAGAGTTTTGAAATGTTAAATCGCGCAATTTCATGCAGTTACGACATGTGGTGAAAACTTTATAAACGCATTTTCGACCGACGCGATTTTGGCCTAAATGCAGCTTGGCACAAGGCGCAGATTTTGCATATCAAAGCAGGTTTCTTAAATTTGCACTCATGAAGAAAATCCTGTCATATACAATCATGGCTTCAGCAGCCGTACTTCTTCTTTGCGCACCGGCGGAAAGATGTGCGGCGCAGCAGGCCAAAGACAAGGATAAGTTCCTGCATTATATAGTAGAAGGCAAAGACACTATATATATAGATGAGATCAGGGCTTCAAAAGTCTACTCCAGACTTCCGAAGCAGAAAGGAAAGGAGTGGAGAAAGTACTACAGGCTGGTCCACAACTTCAGCAAGACCTATCCTTACGCACTCGCGGCAAGAAACATCATCCGGAAGGCTGACAAGGACATAGAGGACAATGACCTCAAGCGACTGAAGAGAGACAGATACATCAACAATGTTCAGGACGAGCTCTTCGAGATGTTCGAAGAACCTTTGAGAAACCTGACCGTAAGTCAGGGAGCTCTCCTGATGAAGCTTATAGACAGAGAAATAGGAAAGTCCTCGTATATGATCATAAAGGACTATAAGAACGGCATAGCCGCCAAATTCTGGCAAGGCGTAGCCAAACTCTTCGGTTCCGACCTCAAGAAGCCATACGACCCCGAAGGCGAAGACAGGAAGATAGAAGAACTGGTTGAGATATGGGATGCGGGAGACTTCGAAGCCTTCTACTTCTCACTGTTCTGGAAAGATCCTCCTACAGTCGAGATTCCGTCGAAATACAGATAAGACTCGCCGTCCAGCCAATCTTTCAAGATGTAAAGAGAAGCTCCGGACGGCATTTTCATATCCACCACCTCTGAATGGTAGTGACCGAAGATAAAGTAATCGATTTTATTTTCACGTGAGAACTTCTCCGCAAACTTATACAGAGGTTCTTCCTCGCCACGGAATTTATAGACCTCATGACGGGCAAGCCTGTTTCTGCGCGACCAGGTGTTTCCCAGACGGAACGCCATCCAAGGATGCAGAAGGCTGAAGAGGAACTGAAGGACACGATTGTGGAAGACTCCACGCAGGAAGCGATAACCGAAAGGAACCGGCCCAAGGCCATCACCATGCCCCAGACAGAAAGTCCTGCCTCCGATCTCAACGACCGCAGGCTGGGTCAAGCGAATCATTCCAAGCTCCTCAAAGTATTTATACGTCCAGACGTCGTGGTTTCCCTGAAAGAAATACACCTTCACGCCTCTGTCCATAAGGCTCTGAAGAGCGGCAAACACCCTTATATATCCTTTAGGGACGACGTCGCGATACTCGTACCAGAAATCCCATATATCACCAAGCATGTAAAGCGACTCGGTGTCTTCGGGCAATGAATTCAGAAAGTCAGCAAAACGCCTCTCACGCTCCTGAGGATCCGCAACCTGCAGCCCCAGATGAACATCAGAGACAAAATATGTACGACCGGAATCCATTAGGCGAATATGAATATTGCAGCTGCCGCAATAAGACAATATATGGCAAACCAGCTGAGTTTAGCCTTCTTGACAAGGGCTATCATCACCTTGCAGGCGAACAGACCGGAAACAAACGCAGACACGAATCCCAGCACAAGCGGAAGCGCACCGAGCGACGAGGCCGAGAACTCACCGCCTACAAGTTCAAGGAAAGACTCTCCCAGAATAGGGATAAGAACCATAAGGAACGAGAACTGAGCCATCACGTCGCGACGAACACCACAGATCAGACCTGTTGAAATAGTGGTGCCGGAACGCGACAGACCTGGTATCACCGCCAGAGCCTGTCCCAATCCTACAACGAATGCCTGCCAATATGATATGCCGTTTCTGGCTACGGAACCCGCTTTTACATCTTTATCACGTCTTGAAGCAAGATCCGAGAAGAACAGCAGAGCAGAAGTCAGAAGAAGAGCAAAGCCTACAACCTTTATAGACCCGAAGAGCGCCTCTACGTCATCCTTGAAGAACAGACCTACGATCATAATCGGAACACAGGAAAGTGCTATCTTGAAAACGTAGTCGGTCTGGTCATTGTATTTAAACTTGAAAAGCCCCTTAAAAAGATCGAGAATCTGCTTGCGAAAGACCACTATAGTACTTAAGACCGTAGCAGCGTGCACCATAGTAGTAAACATAAGATCATCAGTAGCCTCCACCCCAAGGAGCACCTTACCTATCTCCAGATGTCCGCTGCTGCTGACGGGCAGAAACTCGGTAAGACCCTGTACAAGTCCCAATATGATTGCTTCAAACCACTCCATGCCTATTTTGTCTTAAAGACTTTCATAATTGCCACAACCTCTATGACAATGCCACAGATTATCACTACCGGAGCAGCCACAAGGCGCTGGAAATCAAAAATACCCTGACTGAAGACCTCCTGGTCATCGCTGTTTCCGCCTGCCATAAGAATATAGCCGGCGATCATGATCACCAGACCCAAAAGCAGAAGTTTCAGGCCCTTGGCCGTTATTGCCATCTTGCCCTGATCGTCGTTATTTTTTATCATAGCCATTTCTAAAACCAATCAATAATATAATTCATCCTTTTCCAAGGACACCAATTTATTTACAACAAAATATGTACTTACAACACAGATCAAAAGACCAGCTGCCACCACAATGACCATGACCACAATCAGCACTTCCTTGCTGAAGATCTCGAACAGCTGTCCGAACCTGTTCTTGAGAACGAACAGAAGACCGACCAGCGCACCGTTTGCGATGACTGCAGAAAAAAGACCTTGCAATGCGGCCTGGCCAAGGAACGGAGCACGTATGAATGCTCTGGTTGCGCCCACAAGCTTCATCGTATGAATGGTAAATCTACGAGCGAAGACGCTCAGGCGCACAGTGTTGTTTATCAGAACATAGGATATGAACAGCAGAAGGATGATAAACACAGCAAGAACTGCGGAAATCTTGCTGAAGTTCTCGTTAAGGGCATCCACCAGATTCTGCTGGTAATTCACCTCATCGACCACATTCTCTGCAAGAAGATGACTCTTCACAACTTCGAGGCTGTCAGAAGACACATAGTCAGCATTCAAAGTCATATCAATCGATATAGGGATAGGAGACTCCTCGAACACGTCCATGAAATCTTCTCCCAACATTTCCATCATCTCCTGTTCTCCCTGTTCACGGGACACGAAAGATGTCGATTTTACAAAACGCTCCTGATCCAACGACTCCTGAAATGCCAGTGCCTCTTCTTCTGAAACTCCAGGCTTCATAATGACGGAAACCTCCATGTTTTCCTTGAAATAATCAGAAACAGAACGGGCATTCAGCAAAAGCATGCCTGCAACACCAACCAGCAGCAGCACGAGGCTTATGCTGATTACTGACGACATATAAGCATTCGCCAGTCTCCTTCTCATCATTTTGTTATTTTGTTTACCCATAGACCATTCCCAATTGGCGCCAAAGATAATGAAATATCAAAAAAAATACTTATCTTTGTAGAGATTTTGTCATTAAAATTAAACAATATGGATAATTCGGTCAAAAGAGTCCTGTTCGTCAATTCGGAAATGTTTCCATACCTTCCGGAGTCTGAAATAGCAAACATCGGAAGACATCTTCCGCAGGGAATCCAGGAAAGAAAGAAAGAGATCAGATCCTTCATGCCTAGATACGGATGCATCAACGAACGCAAGAACCAGCTGCACGAAGTAATTCGTCTCTCCGGAATGAACATCATCATTAATGATGTGGACAGACCTCTGGTGATCAAGGTTGCATCCATATCGGCAGCCAGAATGCAGGTGTACTTCATTGACAACGAAGACTACTTCCACCGCAAGAGCGTATATAGGGATGCAGACGGAAACTTCTTCCAGGACAACGCCGAAAGAGCCATATTCTTTGCCCGCGGCGTGCTTGAGACCGTAAAGAAACTGCGCTGGGCACCGGACGTGATCCACTGCCAGGGCTGGATCTCCCATGTGCTCCCTCTCTATCTCAAGAAAGCATACATTGACGACCCTATCTTCTCTAACAGCAAGATAGTATTGTCATTGTACGAGGATACCCCTGCCGAAAGCTTCCCGGAAGACACAAAAGACAAAATCCTTTTTGGAGCAGTGAGCAAAGATGACGTCAGCATTCTTGAAGAGCCTACGGGCATAAATCTTGCAAAACTCGCGACCAACTATGCAGACGGCGTAATATTCGCTTCTGAAAACATAGATCCGGAACTGATCAGATTCTGCAAAGATTCAGGAATCGCAACTCTTGACTATAATGCAGAAGCCATAAAGGACGGTTCATATATTGATGACTATAACAGTTTTTACGACAAATTATAATGAGATTTGACATCATCGGCAGAGTTTGCCGCATTGCGGTTATCGGTGCGACACTGCTAGGCTCTGCATCATGCATAAGGGTAAACGAAGAACTCGGAGAAAACCTGATCCCTACCGACCAGTTATGGGATGTATTCCCACAGGACCCCGCTCCGCTGCATCAGACACGAATGCAGCTGGCGGACAGTCTTTCAGGCTACAATGACAGGCGCTTCACATTCGGAGCTGTCAGCGATGACATTCTCGGAACCTGTGTAAAATCTTCGACCTTCACTTTGGTTCCTATCGTAGACTCCATTGACTTCGGACAGAACACAAAGGTCAAAGGCTTCCATTTCACTGCAGCCCGAGACACCCTGTCGATGGTCTACGACAATCAGGAGAGAATCATCCAGAACGTTTACGTATCTGCTCTGAAAACCCCGCTTGATTCTACAATACTCTACACCGGAGCCTTCATGAACCAGGAGGTAGCCGATAAGTACATCAACCTTTCAGACCGAATCACAGAAGGAGTGCCGGTATACGACGGCGGCGACTCTCTGTCGTTCGAATTCAGCAAGGAATACGCAGAAAGGGTCATTGAGGGCATCAAGAGATTCCAGGCACTTGAATCACCGCATAATGACAGTCTGGACTTCTATCTTAAAGAGATTCCGGGCATCTACATTACAACCGACACACCTGTAGGATATGGCGGAAGAATAGACATGTTCAACCTCAACCTGAAATACGATACATCAACAGGATACATCACTGGCAATTATGCAGAGCTGAAACTCACGGCAGATTATGGAGACAGGAAGGATGTTGACACATCATTCGTCTTCATCTTCGGCCCCGGAGACTTCTTGAAGAACCTTGAGGACAGCCAGGAAATCCCTCAGTACGCATTCAACGCCAGCAACCACGAATACAGCGGATATGCACAGCTGGATATGGACGAACTCTCAAAGGGAGGAGTCATTGCTACAGACAAGATCTACATCGAGGGCGGCAGCGGCGTGAAGCCTGTTGTATCAGCGATGGAGATCCGCACAATCATCGAAGAGCAGATGGCCGCTGCCGGCATAACCGACATATCACAGGCCGTCATCAACAAGGCAACGATCCTTCTCCCGTACAATGTGGCTGAGGATTTTGACGCTCTGGACAAGTTCCCTACCAAGCTGAGTCCGACAGTCAGACTCAGAAGCAGCGATGGATCATACGTAACTTATGCTGGCCTCACAGACTCAAGCATTGAAACTGAGAATCAGGGAGACATCAACCGCTCATTGAGCATGTACTCGCCGGACATCAGTCACCACGTTCAGGAGATCATGAAGGTCAAGAAAGACGCAGACTTTGAGAAGAATATCGCGAAGTACGACATCTGGTTCCTGATCATGCATGAGGAGGTGACAGAGACCCAGAACAACAACTCAGCTTACAGCGACTACTACCAGAACCTCATGTACAACTCATATTACAACAACATGATGTACGATCC
Source organism: Candidatus Cryptobacteroides sp. (assembly GCA_045655825.1). GTDB lineage: Bacteria > Bacteroidota > Bacteroidia > Bacteroidales > UBA932 > Cryptobacteroides. The sequence continues at coordinate 6,131 of JAZOPY010000029.1, forward strand.
GTACGGATATGGCTATGGTGGATACGGCGGTTACGGCGGATATGGTTACGGAGGCTATGGTGGATATGGCGGTTACGGTGGATACGGCTACAGCAACTACTACAACTACCTCATGATGGCTCAGTATGCAAGCGCATACAACAACAGCTCATCATCAACAACCAGCGTGGAGCTTGATAAGGACAGATACTACAGGTGTCACCTTAACGGACCGGAAAGCAGCTCAGACATCAACCAGCTGCCGCGTCTGAAAGTGACATTCTCAGCACCGAAGAGCGCAGAATAACAACTGACAAGCATATACAGAAAAGGGCCGGTCGAATGACCAGCCCTTTCTTATTTTCAGACAAACTATTTTGCGTTTACCTTGTCCTCGATGTACTTGATTGCGTCACCTACTGTAGCGATCTTGTCGCCAGCGTCATCATCTGGAATCTCGATCTCAAACTTCTTCTCGAAGTCCATGATTAGCTCAACGATATCAAGTGAATCTGCACCGAGATCATTCTGGAAGCTAGCTGACTCAGTCACCTCAGCAGCATCAACGCCCAATTTCTCGACGATGATTGCTTTTACGTCTTCTGCAATATTAGCCATAACGTTAGTTTTTTAGTTAATAAATTTATGTTTAATACACGTATTTGCGCTAAAACGATGCAAATTAAATAAAAATTTTCCGAAAATAAAAATTTTGGGCTACTTAGCACCCGGCTCGCGACTCAGACGAAGCCAGATTCGAAGTCCGTTGATTGAATTGAGAAGATAGAAGCTCCACATGATCACCATAACTGCGGCATGTGGTTTTCCGTCGACGACAAACAGAACCCACATAACCACACTTACGACATTTGTAATGATCCAGAGCACCCATTGCTCCATGAAAGCCATAGCCATAAGTGCCTGTGCAATTATACTCAGCACTGTCGTTGTTGAATCTTTCAAAGGCTGACCGTCACCACATATATCCAGAATCCATGCGACCAGAAGAATAGCTGCAGCAGAACCTAAAGCAAGCAGCATTCTCTGCTTGGACGAAAGTCTTCTGGCCTTGACCTCTGTACTATGCCCAGGAGTATCTGAGTTGATGGAAGCACCGCGTTTTTTCCAAGCGTAATAACCGATGAACTGCATCGGTACATAATACAAGGCATTCAGGGCAGCATCACCATAGGCTGTCGCCTTGAACGATATATATGCATAAAGGGAGACATTCACAAGGCCGAATACATAATTCCAGATGTTTCCCTTGGCAACAAGAACCACGCAAAGAACACCTGTGATACCGGCAAGAGAACCGGCCACATCAATTTCCTTGGACAGGACGGAATAAAGTATATTGGAGGTTATGATACCCAATACAAGGAACCACTCGTATGGGGTAAACAGTTTATTTTTCATTGGCCAGATGGTTTAATATTCTTTTCGCAAGGACAGGTCCCACAAGTTCAGAAACATCTTCAAAAGAGGCAGCAGCAATACGGGCCACACTGCCAAAGCGCAACAGCAGACGCTGTTCGGTCTTCTCACCTACCCCCTTTATTCCGCTAAGCACTGAAGATATCTGAGCCTTGCTGCGGAGTTTTCTGTGGAATGTAATACCGAACCTATGGGCTTCATCGCGGATCTGCTGCAGCACCTTCAAAGCCGGAGAATTTCTATCAATGAAAAGCGGATAAGGATCACCTACCCTATAGACCTCTTCCATACGTTCAGCCAGAGCGACGAGAGTCACCTTATGTATTATACCGAGTTCGCAGAGAGCTTCGTATGCAAAGGACAGCTGACCTTTTCCTCCGTCTATTACAATAAGCTGAGGGAGGTCTTCAGGATTCTCTGCCAACATACGTGAATAACGTCTGTTGACGACCTCCTTCATCGTAGCATAGTCATTGGCCCCAACGACGGTCTTCACCTTGAAATGTCTGTAATCCTTCTTTGACGGTACAGCATCACGGAACACCACACATGCCGACACCGGGTTGGTTCCCTGTATATTGGAGTTATCGAAGCATTCGATATGTTTAGGGAGGACAGACATGCCCAGTTGCTTCTGCAGGGATTCCATCACCATATTCTTATATGCATCCGGATCTGTATGCTCCTGCTGTTTCAAGGCATTCAGGCGCATTTCCTTGGCATTTCTCGCACTGAGTTCCAGAAGAGACAGTTTGTCGCCGCGTACAGGAACCTTGAACTCAACTCCTTCAATATCCATTTCCGGAGCAAAAGGAACAATTACTTCCCTGGAAAGTTCGCCGAATTTACTCTGGATCTCAGCTATGAATGTTGCAAGCACCGACTCCTGCTCTTCCTCGATCATCATCTTGAAGCCAAGGTTCATGGACTGTACCACAGCTCCTCCCTTTATCCTGAGGAAGTTTCCGAACGCATCTGAACCGTCAATTATAAGAGAGAATACGTCCACATCACCTACAGCAGCATTCATGACGACAGACTTGCTGTAGTGCTGCTCCAGAGACAGCATCTTCTCCTTGTATATCTGCGCCTGCTCGAATTCCATTCGACCGGCTGACTCAATCATCAAGTTCTTGTAATGCTGGATGACCTCTCGTCCCCCACCCTTGAGCAGGGACACGATCTCTTCAATGTTCTGCAGGTATTCCTTCTGCGAAATGCCTCCTACACAGCAGCCCAGGCACTTCTTTATATGAAAATTGAGACAAGGTCTGATCTTTCCGCGGAGAATGACATCTGAGGTGATCTTATGCTTGCATGTACGTAGAGGATACACGCTATGAATAAACTCAACAAGATTACGTGCATGCACAACACTGCTGTATGGGCCAAAGTAACGTGACCCGTCCTTGACCATACGACGGGTCAGGAACACACGAGGAAATTCCTCAGCAGTCACGCATATCCAGGGATAAGTCTTCGAATCCTTCAGAAGTATATTGTAGCGCGGCTTGAACTGCTTGATGAGGTTGTTTTCCAGCAACAGCGCATCCGCCTCCGACTCAACGACCGTATACTGCGCATCTGCAATCTTCGATACCATCACCGCAGTCTTGCGCGTAAGCCTCTCAGCTGGCACGAAATACTGCGCGACCCTCTTATGCAGATCCTTGGCCTTACCCACATAAATCACATTCCCCTCGGCGTCATAATACCTGTAGACGCCCGGGGAATGCGGAAATAATGCTATTTTCTCTTTTATTGTCATTTATCAGATTTCTCGTCTTCGCTCGAAATGACAATTTATTCAGAATGATAATTATTATTACAATTGGCATTTGTGCGAAAGTGACATTTTGCCAATTGGTATGTTACTTTATGAATTCTGCAACAGCTTCCTGGATGCCCTCAAGACCATGGAAACCTCTCTTGAGGATAGTTCCGTCAGGACCGATGAGCATAAGGTGTGGAATACCCTCTACACCGTAGATGTCTGTAGGAATCTGACCGCAGTTGTTGATATGGAGCCAGTCCATACCAAGCTGGGCAGCAGTCTCGATGGTGTGGGACTGAGGCTTTCTCTCCCATACTGCAAGGCTGAGGACCTCAAGACCCTTGTCTTTATACTGCTCATACACCTGCTTGATGTTAGGAATCTCTCTCTTGCATGGTCCGCACCAAGGCGACCAGAAGTCAACAAGAACATAAGTTCCCTTGCCCACATAGTCCGAGAACTTCACCTCCTGCTTGAGCGGCTGAGGGTCCATGCTTCTGTCGTAACCATAAACATGCTCAACTGTAAAGTCAGTGAACTTCATGCCCTCTTTTGTAGTCTTTCTTGCATCGAGACCTTTCTGAAGGTAAGCAACAAACTCATTCTGCTTCAACTCCTCTGACATCTTGGAAATAATCGCCTCAGTCTGCTCGTCCTCAATCATTCCCATGAGGTTTTGGAGAGCCTGCAGAGCGACATCATTGTCAGGGTTGGTTTCAGCAGCCTTGATGTTGAAAGTCTTATAGTCTTCAATGAAATCCTCATAGTATTTTTTCGACTTTTCTTCATCAGTAGAAAGCGAATCCATCATGGTCTGGAACTCTGTCATCATCACTTCAAAAGTTTCTTCGTATAAAGCAACCTTTTCCTCTGGAGTGGAAGTGTTGTCAGAAAGGAACTTCTCCACCTGTGGAAGAGACTCATCGATGACCTTGAAAGTCTTCTTCTCCTTAGTCTGTCCGCATGCGATCATTGCAACAGCAGCGAACGCAAATAAAAATGCACGAATCTTCATAATATCTTAAATTTAGTATTTAACAATGACGTGAGAGGACAAATATACAAAAAAGGGTTGGCATTCCTGCCAACCCTTCATGAAATATAGAGTTACAATTACTTGTTCTCTCTGCGACCACCACGGCCACCACGACGACGATCGTTGCCACCACGGCCACCACGGTTGTTGTTGTTATTGCTCTGCTGTGCCTGAGCTGCGATTCCTGCGTTAGGAGAGAGATCCTTCTTTCCGTAAACCTCACCGTTGCAGATCCATACCTTGATACCGAGTACACCTACCTTGGTATGAGCCTCAGCGAGTGCGTAGTCGATGTCAGCACGGAATGTGTGGAGTGGAGTACGGCCTTCCTTGATCATCTCGCTTCTTGCCATTTCGGCGCCACCAAGACGACCGCTGATCTGAACCTTGATACCCTCAGCACCAACACGCATTGCAGATGCAATAGCCATCTTGATAGCACGACGGTATGATACACGACCCTCGATCTGGCGAGCGATTGAGTCAGCTACGATGTGAGCGTCAACCTCAGGCTTCTTAACCTCGTAGATGTTGATCTGAACATCCTTCTTGGTTACCTTCTTGAGCTCCTCCTTGAGGAGGTCTACTGCCTGGCCACCCTTACCGATGATGACACCTGGTCTTGCAGCGTGGATAGTTACAGTGATGAGCTTAAGAGTTCTCTCGATAACGATCTTAGAAAGAGAAGCCTTTGCAAGACGGCTTGAGAGATACTTACGGATCTCGTAGTCCTCTGCGATCTTCTCTGCGTAGTTACCACCTACCCAGTTAGAGTCCCAACCACGGGTGATACCGATTCTGTTGCTTATAGGATTAGTCTTCTGTCCCATGATTATGCCTCCTTAACTGCTGCTGGTTTAACATCGAGGATAACAGTAACGTGGTTTGAACGCTTGCGGATACGACCTGCACGGCCCTGTGGGCAAGGACGGATTCTCTTGAGAGTGCGTCCCTCGTCAACCATGATAGTCTTTACGATAACGTTACCGTTGTCCAACTCTTTTGTATTCTCTGGATTCTTAGCCTCCCAGTTAGCGATAGCGCTGCGGAGAAGCTTCTCCAGATCGATAGAAGCGTGCTTCTTCGAAAACTTCAAAATATCAAGTGCACGGTTCACCTCAACACCGCGGATGATGTCTGCAACGAGACGCATCTTGCGTGGAGATGTTGGTACATCATTCAGCTTTGCGATTGCTGTCTGCTGTTTAGCTGCCTTAAGCTTCTCAGCCATTAATCTTTTACGAGCTCCCATAATTACTTTTTCATTTTAAAATTACTTACGATTGCCCGAATGGCCTTTGAATGTTCTTGTCGGCGC
>JAZOPY010000030.1:0-2617 GCA_045655825.1 Candidatus Cryptobacteroides sp.
CAGGACAGGGATTTCTGTCTGCTGATTGTCTGTATGACTTTGAGAATTTTGGTGCTATGGCTGAATATGGCCAGTATACCTTAGGCGGTTTCTGGACGGTTGGAGCAAGCTGTCATTTTTATGACGCGATGACCAGCTCTAAGTATAACCTTGAATATGTTCACTACTATGCTTTCGGTGGTTATATGCACCGTCTTGCCGGTACAAGAAGACGTAGTGTCAATCTGTATGGCGGCGGTGGGATGTTTATGGGTGCAGAAGTGCTCGATCCGATGAGCAGGCTACCGAAGGATACAGTGTTAGGCATCGGTAAAACTGCGTTCATGTATGGAGTATATGCGAGGCTGTCTGCTGAGTTCTTCATAGTAGAGAAAGTAGCTGTAATGGCTGGTTCTCTTGTTCCGTTTAACTTCTCATCGGGAATAAGGATGCTGAACTATGATGTCTGTTTGGGTTTGAAGGTAATGCTCTGATACGGGAGCGGATTTCATAAATGAAGAAATGGGTTAATAATGTGAATGTTGGTTTGTTAATGATGAGATTACATGAACTAGAAAAACTTGTATGTGGAGATGCTCTCTTCGAGGGCCGTGCGGCTCAGGCTGCAGTAGGGTTTGTTATGGCGAGAGAGAAATGCAGTTCGAAGAGAGTCGCTCCATTTATCGTAATCTGAAGGGTGTTTACTGTAATGGTCAGATTCTTCTTTTCCCGTAATCACGGTAATTCTTTTAGTTAGAAAGCTACACACACTATCGGAGCCTTACTATAGATGGCTTTTCCGTAAATCATCTGTTATCTGGCTATTATGGTAATACCCCTTGTTAAGGAAGACCGTCGTGAGATGCTCTTCCTTTTGAAAGAGAACTACTTAAACTATTGTTATATGAGACTTCAAAGACTTTCATTCTTAATGCTTTTGTGTGGCATTTTGTGCTGCGGTACGGCTTCGGCTCAGCGATGGGCCGTTGCCGTCAATGCAGCGGACGCATTGGATTTTGGTACAATGGATGTGGAAGCGTCGTATGCAGTGAGTCAGCATATGACTGTTAATGTCGGTGCGGAATTGAATCCCTGGACGTTCAATAAGGGAACTGCAGATCAGTTGCAGAACCGCAAGCAGGCTTATCACGCCGGAGTGCGTTACTGGTGGTGGAACACATATTCCGGATGGTGGACCGGAAGCAAATTGCAGTATCGTGAATACAACAGAGGCGGTATCATCAATGATGAAGCCGAGGAAGGTGACTCATACGGACTTGGCGTGAATGCCGGATATTCTTTAATGCTCAGCGAGCATTTCAATATGGAGTTCGGTCTGGGACTCTGGGGCGGTTGCAGGACTTATACGACATATGCCTGTCCTTCGTGTGGAAAGGTTACAGATTCGGGGCAGGAGTGGTTTCTGGCTTCGAATGAACTGCTCGTTTCTCTTGTGTGGATATTCTAAACTGTTGAAGATATGAGGAAGATTGGATTTAGATTTCTTGCAGCTGTCGCAGCGATGGTTGCAATGGCGTCCTGCTTTGAAAAAGTAGTTGATGTGGTGGTTCCTGAAGTCGTTACTCCTGAGGTTAAGCTGGAGATTACCGATGCGGAAAATATGAATGTGACAGAGGTGTATTCTGACATTTATGCAGCGGAGGTCAATGATATGTTCGTGTTGTCTCTTGAGTGCAGCAGGGATGGATTTACCAGCAGAATAGAGTCATCTGATGAGTCTGTTGCTTTTGTGGAAGCTGTTGGTGACTGTAACTGGAATCTTTGTGCAGATGCACCGGGAAAGGCCGTGCTGACTCTTGTCGTTGAGAACGAGACTGAAGTATATCGCTACGAGTATGAGTTTGTAGTGTTCGGGCATATTATGCTGGATGCTGAGTTTGATCATTCGTATGGTACAGCAGGATTCAGAGTGGTAGATTATGGCTTTGAACCTGTGACTGCTGAAGTGACTGTAGATATGCAGTTTTATGGTTGGCCCGGCAATGACAGGAGCAATATGGTCTATGCTGATCCTGTCAGATGGAGTGATGAGGTAGAGTTGTATGAGGAAGCTGATTGGTCGGGACTCGTGGATGTAGAACCGGCATTGAATCAGTTGTATTCTATGGCTCCGATTACCGATAAGAATGGTGATAAATTGTGGTATGGCCCTCACGGAGTGACTATGGAGTTTGTGTTCAAACTGAGCAGTCCATATATCATTATTGACGGAATTCTTGACGATGCTGATTGGGGTGAACCTGATTATATAAACTTCAAGATTGAAGCGGACTTTGTTCAGGAGGGTGTGTATCAGTTGCCTGAAAAGGAGGGGAATTCTGCTGGCAGTGGCTGGATCGAAAATGACTTCTTCATTAATCTCGGATAGGTTATGAAAAATGGCAAGTCGGATCGTAGCCATGTCGTTCTGTGAGCCAAGGAGTTGTGTGTGAATGTTGTCTTCCTAAGACCGCTTGGCCTCCGACTTCACAAATTCCATAGTCACTCCGTGAGGGCCATACCACAGTTTATCACCATTCTTATCGGTAATCGGAGCCATAGAATACAACTGATTCAATGCCGGTTCTACATCCACGAGAAGTCGGATCGTAGCCATGTCGTTCTGTGAGCCAAGGAG
>JAZOPY010000031.1:0-13323 GCA_045655825.1 Candidatus Cryptobacteroides sp.
GAACCCATTCACTCTCGACAGCAAGGAGCCAGACTGGAGCAAGTTCCAGGACTTCCTCAAGGGTGAGGTTCGCTTCGCATCCCTCTACAAGATGTATCCTGACTGTGCTGAGGAGCTCCTCCAGAAGACTGAAGAGTTCGCCAAGGTACGTCTCGAGACATACAAGAGACTCGCTAAGTAATAAACTAAGGGCTCTGGATTCCAGAGCCCTTAATTTTTATACTTGATTATTTAAATTACTTGATCACAAAAACTGAAGCATCAATTGCTGCGCCGTACTGAGGCTTGTCCATGGTGTATTTTGTGACGACGTTGTTCTTGTCTGTCATGGCCATTGACTTGAGCCTCATTGTGGCCTTGTCATAGCTGAGTTCAATCTTCTTGAAGTCTCTTCCACCCTTTACTTCAGCAGTGAAGACTACATTGATAACTCCATTTGCTTCCGACGTTGTAACAGAGGCATTATTTGCTTCAGCCAACTTGATCAACTTACCGGAAATACACCAGAGCAATGTATTGCTGAGCTCCTGCATTGTCTCATTCTTCTTGAGGGACATCTTAAAGGTCTTGCCCTGCTTTCTCTTCTGAGAGATCTGCTCAGTATTTATAATAAGGTAGTCGCCGGCAGGATTTGTATAAGATATAGCAAGCAGATTCGGGCTGGTGAAGTAGAAGCTTCCATTAGACACAAAGTTCTTACCGTTTGGCAGTGTTCTGGTCTCTGTCACAGGACTGGTAATTGTCGTCAGAGACTCATTAGCCTTCTCTATCTTAGTAAGAACTGCTTTTGCCTGTTCAGAGATTCCTGCAGCATTTACAGAAAGCGCAGCTGCAAGGAAAGCGCTTATAAAAACCATGAGTTTTTTCATCTTTTCTATAATTTCTATAGTTACTTGATTATCCTCTTGAAGAAGTCAAACTTCGTCATGAACCTGAACAACGCAGGCTGAATTGTGTAAGTCAGCAATACAGTCGATGACATACCGATAAGTGTTGTGAAGCCGATAGAACTGATTGCAGGATGTGTTGCAAACAGAAGTGATCCCAAAGCCATGATCAGCATGAAGGCAGAAAGCAGGATCGCAGCCTTGTGCTGGATCAGCAGTCGGTTGTCCTCACCTCTTTCTTTAGCAAGAAGTCCCTTCATGACGAAGATGCTGTAGTCCACGCCGACACCGAATATGAACGTAGCGATGACAATATTGATCATATTGAAATCCATTCCGATAAGTCCCATGACTCCCTTTACCACATACCAGCTTACAGACATAGGTATGAATGCGATGAGCGCCAGGAGAATACTCCTGAATGAAAGCAACAGTACTATGAACACAAAGACAGAAGAGATTCCGAGTACCTTGTTGAAGTCATTGTTTACAACCTTCACCAACTCTGTTGCATAGAAGTTAGGATCAACCACAACGACTTCCGGAATATCATTAAGTACAAGGCTCACATCCTCAAGACAATCTGCAGGCATCACAGCAGATGTCATCACCAGGAACTTACCTGATGCCTCATCGATGAAATTGCCGATAAGTTCTTCAGGTATGAGTCCAAGATCATATAGCGAACCAGTCTCATAGTCCTCCTTACTGATGGACTCGAAGAAAGGATCGAACATTCCCTCATAGTAATGTCCTCCAAGATTGCTTTGTGCAGCAGCTTCGATATTTGCCTTTGCAGCATCGATGTTCATTGGAGTCCAGTAAGCATTCCACTCCTCCAATCTCTCCCTCTGCTCTTTCTCAGGAACGAAAATCCGGCTTATGTCCATATAGCTGCAGACCTTACCATGCTGTTTCATCGAATCGAGAGCATGCGTAAGTATTGCGGTATTCTCCAATGCCTTATCGCGCGAGTCGGCGAATGTCGCAAAATAAAGCGAAAGATTTCCGTCGTTGAATTTATCAGAGTAGACTTCCCTAGAGCGTACTGACTGATCACTGAGATATCCGATATTTCTCAGGTTGCAGTCGAATCCTACTTTCGAAGACGCCCAGATGCAGAGACCACAGACCGCCACCAGCACCCATCTCAAGATAACCTTTCTGTCAAATGGGTAGTCATTGATCTTGTCGAGAGTCTTGAATATTCTTCTTGCAACCTTGTTTCTCTCAGGCTTGAGGAATTGAGGTGTGAAGACCAGGGAGAAGACTACGGTACCCAAAATCGATAGTGTTGCGAAGATACCGAAGTCCCTGAGCAGCGAGCTGTCTGTAAAGAGAAGAGCGACAAAAGCGCCTACAGTAGTCAGACATCCTAGCACTACAGGAGAACTCTGATCCTTCAACACCTTCTCAGGCTTCGAAACATATTTATAATGCGTGATAACATGCAGGCAGTAGCTCAACGCCACACCGAGTATCACGGCACCGATTCCCATTGCGAGAAGAGAAATGGTTCCCTGGATCCAATAAAGGCATGAAAGCGCAAACATTGCTCCCCATGCAATCGGAGCGAGAAGCAGAGGCAATGTGGATTTGTTACGGAAGACTATACCGAAGATGACACAAATAATGATCAGAGATATGCCTATCGTCAGCAGCACATCTTCCTTGATCTGTCTGGAATTGTCCGCAGCGTTGACCGGAAGACCATGGAAAAGCACCTCTGTCCCCGGGTTATTCTTCATAAATCTGGCAGCCTCCTTCTCTATCATCTTGACAAGTTCAGAACACTTGTCAGACTCGACAGAATTAAATGAAGGAGATACGAACGACAACGCAACAGTAGAATCAGCAGACATCAGGTGACCTTCAATGAACCTGACTCCTCCAATCAGTTCAGGTCCTTCAGACGGAATAAGTGTCGCAAGCAGACCTGCAGGGTCCTCACTCATAAGATTCAACACTTGAGTATACCTGTCGAAATCCCCACTATATTCACACTCATCAAGAACCTCACTCTTGATCTTCATGGTAGAATCCAACGTTCCTGCGCAAAGAAGAGAATCAAACTGACTGATCTGGGATTCGTCGAAGAATATCGGAATATGAGACTTGACGAACTCCTTGCCTTCCTCTATCTTGTCATAATTATTCTCCACAAGGCTCTGTGCATCGATACCTGAAAGAATGTTGGAGATATACGAAGTTGTGGAGTCCACGTCCATAAGCTGTGCCACAAATTCATCCGAAAGCTGCACCAGTTCTGAAACCTCCCTATCGTCGGATGTCACCTGCAGAATGATCATATCCTTGACCTTGAGGTCATCAAAGACGAGAGAGCTTTTCGACGCAGGACCTTCCTGCGGAAGGAGCTTGGTTATATCCTCAACAAAGACAATCTTACTTCCGAAAAACAAAAATACAATTGACGATGCAATCATCAAAAAGTACATCAATGCTCTGTTTTTTCTTAGGAAGCGGTATATAGGTATGAATATTCTGTCCATCTTGATTTATTCAAACACGCAAAGATAGTAAAAATATTTAAATCATGAACTCCTTTATGAGCCTGCAAATTCGGGTACAAGAGAAGACCGGAGTAGGCTGAAAGAGCACATCAAAATACGACGTGCGCTCGCTGGTGGCTGACAGGTCACCCATGCGTGGTGTATACATTGACATCCTGATACGGGCTACAGAGTCTTCTGGAATGTCATACGGAGAACCGGTCGAAGCTTTCAGGGACAGCACCAGGTCTGCATTTTCAAACATAGTACGTTCAAATATAACCTGCGGATGTACTTTTCGAAAAGCTTCCAAGGCAGGCGCCACCATGTAATTGTACAACTCCTCTGAAGCAGAGATGCGCACAGTAACCGGCGCAAGAGGCGCAAACATATCAGACATTTCAGCACATGTCCCCAGCATCTTCTCAGCATAAGACTTGAAGACCTCGCCATCGCCGGTAAGAACGACCTCGCCTCTGAGTCTTTCAAAAAGCTTGCTGCCCACTACCCTTTCGAGCTCAGCTATATTCTGACTGACAGCCGGCTGAGAAACTCCCAGTTCGGCTGCCGCCTTTGTGAAACTGCGTTCATGAGCAACTGTCAGGAACACCTGTAGTCTGAAATCTTCCAGCATGATTATTCAACATAGAGGAGGAGACCCTTGAGGTACTCTCCTTCCGGATGATAGATGTTGACAGAGTGGTCGCACGGCTGGTTGAGACGGTCAAGGATACGTACGCTGCGGCCGCACTGTGCTGCTGCCGAGAACACTGCAAGCGCGAAAGCTTCCTTGTCAACAACCTGTGAGCAGCTGTATGTGAACACGAATCCGCCGGGAGCTACCTTTGAAATTGCAGCGGCGTTGAGACGCTGATATGCTCTGAGGGCATTCTTCAACGAGCCTCTGTGCTTTGCGAATGCAGGCGGATCGACGATCATGAGGTCGTACTTGCCCACCGGAACATCGCGGAGGTAGTCGATGGCATCGCAGCAAAGGCTTGTGTGCTTAGTCTCATCAAAGCCATTGAGGGCAACGTTTCTGTCCACCATCATCATGGCCTTCTTTGAGCTGTCGACCGAGTCTACATGGTTGGCACCTGCTGCGAGAGCATAGATCGAGAAGCCACCCGTGTAGCAGAAGAGGTTGAGCACGTTGCGGCCCCTTGAAAGGCTGCCGACGAGTGCACGATTGTCGCGCTGGTCAAGGAAGAAGCCAGTCTTCTGGCCCTCGGTCCAGTTCACAAGGAACTTGTGACCGTTCTCAAGCACCACCTGTTCGTCGTCCGAGAATCCCTCGCAACGATAGAGATATCCGTCGATCAGTTCAAGGCCAGCTTTGTATGGAGCCGTTCCCGAACTCTTGTCATATACAGCCTTGAGCTGAGGGCCATACACCTTCTGCAGAGCCTCGGATATCTGCTTCTTGGCACGGAACATACCAACCGAATGTGCCTGCAGCACGCATACGCCGTCGTAGTAGTCGATGATCAGGCCCGGGAGGTTGTCACCCTCGCCGTGAACCAGGCGGTAGCAGTTTGTCGAGGAGATTGCCACGTCGCTGCGCTCCTCGCAATGACGTGCAGAGCACCCCGAATGCAGACCCGCGGCAACGCGCACCTGAAGGGCGCGGGAAAGCATCGTCTCCCAGAAGTCAGGGCGAAGCGCGCTTTCGTCAAAGCTGAGCACGCGCACGGCGATCGAACCGATCTGATAGTGTCCATACGCCAGCAGGCTGCCGTCGCATGCATGCACCGCAACAAGATCTCCCTCCGCAGGATTGCCCTGAATCTCTGCGATTGCGCCTGAGAACACCCATGGGTGGAATCTCAGGAGTGACTCTTCCCTATTTCTCTTAAGTATTATCTTTATCATATTGTTTTGTTTTCTTCAATTACCAACGGATTCTTCTCGGTCGCGATGAGCTTCAGGTACATCTGACGGCACACCCATGCATCCGTAGCAGCATATTTGCACTGCGACTCCGACAGCACGTCAGCCTCCCAGTTTGAAAGCTGCTGGGTCTTCGATATACGGAATCCAAGGATGATCGCCGACATCTTCTTCACCGCCTTGTCACGTATTCCCCACTCCCAACCTATCTTCTGAAGATCGACGAAACCCCCTGGAGTGAATCCATGCAGCTTCTGCAGACCTCTTATATCGTCATGGATTGCAGCTCCTACCTTGACAATCTTCTCAGACGCAAGCAGGTTGCAAAGCCTGCGGTGCATGCCCATCTTGTTGAGTCTGAACAGGTATGCCCTGTCAGGTCCCGACAGCTGCAGCAGCGAGACATTGTATCGCGGCTGCGCAGGAGTGAAGGTCGGACGGGTCTCGGTATCGAAACCGATGACCTTCTGCGAACGCAGATAGGCTATCGCCCGGTTGAACTCTGCGCCAACCGACTCTATGACTATTATCTTTCCTGGAAACGAAGCAAAATCCAGCTTCTCCAGTTCCGCAGGAGTTATACTCTCAATAAACATATTCAATCATTAAAAGAACAGCAGCTCCCTGTACTTAGGCAGCGGCCACACTTCGTCGTCGATGAGCATCTCTAGATTGTCGGCGCTCAATCGTACCTTGTCCATCATATCCTTCACCTGGTGCGAGTACATCTTGGCCCTCATGGCTATATCCTCGACACGGTTCGCGACCTTCCTGGCCTCCACCAGAGCTTCAACATCTGCAGAAACGTTGTTTATATATGTGGAGATCTTCTTCAGGGTCGCGATCTCTGAAGAACAATACTGCATGTAGTCCGCGCCGAAGATCTCCTTGATGCCCTTTACATTCTCAATAAGCACGTTCTGATACCTTACCGCAGCAGGAATCACGTGATTCAGGCAAATGTCACCTATGATTCGTGCCTCAATCTGAAGTTTCTTTACGTATGTCTCGTTAAGGATCTCGAATCGTGCCTCGACCTCATTTGGAGCAAGGACTCCAAGACGGTCGAAAAGCTCCACAGTCTGCGGCTCATGGTACACCTCGTACGCCTCAGGCACATTCTTCACTGCACGGAGTCCGCGCGCTGCAGCTTCGGCCTCCCACTCGCGGCTGTATCCGTTTCCTTCGAACATTATGTCCTTGGCCTCGGTAACAAACTTCCTTACCACCTCCATGACAGCCGAAGAACGCTCTACTCCGGCCGCTTCAAGAGCGTCCACATCCGCACGGAACTCCTTCAGAGCCTCGGCCACGATCGAATTCACGACATACACGGCAGAAGCCACGTTCTGCGACGATCCAACAGCACGAAACTCAAAGCGGTTTCCTGTAAATGCAAAAGGCGAAGTTCTGTTCCTGTCGGTATTGTCCGGGAAGATCTCCGGAATAGAATTCACGATCTTGATGGATTCCTGACTCTGGGCAGACACCTGTACATCCGTCATCTCCATGATGGACTTGAAGACTCCGTAAAGCGTAGATCCGGAGAACACGGACATAACTGCCGGAGGAGCCTCTCCGCCGCCCAGACGATAGGAGTTGCTCAAGGTCGCGACAGAAGTCATGAGCAGATAATGATGCTTGTGCACGGCTCTGAGCACGGAAGCATAGAACGAAAGGAACTGGAGGTTCTTGGTAGGGGTCTTTCCCGGAGAAAGGAGGTTGACGCCCGTATCGGTGACCACAGACCAGTTGCAGTGCTTGCCGGATCCGTTCACACCGTCGAAAGGCTTTTCGTGGAAGATAACCTTCAGGTGATGCTTCTCGGCAACCTTCTGCATCACGATCATCAGCATCATGTTCTGATCGATGGCCTTGACGGCCTCACAGAAAAGCGGCGCACACTCGAACTGATTCGGCGCGACCTCGTTGTGTCTTGTCTGAAGCAGGATGCCGAGCTTGTATGCCTCGGTCTCGAAATCCTTCATAAAGGAGCTGACCCTTGACGGGATGGCTCCGAAATAATGGTCCTCCAGCTGCTGGTCCTTGGCAGAGGTGTGTCCTACGACGGTCCTGCCTGTAAGCATGAGGTCGGGACGGGCGTTGTGCAGAGACTCGTCCACAAGGAAGTACTCCTGCTCGATTCCGAGGTTCACCTTCACAGACTTCACAGACTCATCGAAGAGGTTAGCCACAGAAGTTGCAGCCTCACTCAATGCGTGCAAAGACTTTAGATTAGGCACCTTAGTATCCAGTGCCTCACCGAAATACGATACAAAAACTGAAGGAATACATAAAGTGCCGTCCATCAGGAATACAGGAGAAGAAGGATCCCATGCAGAGTATCCACGCGCCTCGAAAGTATTGCGGAGGCCTCCGTTAGGAAAGCTCGAAGCGTCAGGCTCCTGCTGAACAAGAGCGCTGCCGTTGAACTTCTCGAAAGCCTTTCCGTCTTTGACCGAGATGAATGCCTCATGCTTCTCCGCAGTGGCGTCGGTCAAGGGCTGGAAAAGGTGCGTATAGTGTGTGGCACCCATCTGGGTAGCCCATTTCTTCATGCCGTCGGCGATCTCGTCCGAGACGCTCAGATCGAGCTTCGCTCCGAATTTCACAGATGCAAGAACGGCCTCATACGCTTTTGGGGAGATGTATGAGCGCATCTTCTCCAGGTCAAGCACGTTCTGTCCGAAATACTCGGACACCGGCCTGTCGTCCTGATAGAAGCGTCTTGTCTGGTGGGTCGCAGCCTCGTTCAAGGCTCTTTGTCTGAATGTTGCCATAAAAATTTGTCAAGTCGGGCACAAAGATAATAAATTCAAACGATAGTTTACTTGAAAAATACCTATCTTTGCGCGCTGAAAAACGTAAAACTAACAAACTTAACATCTTATGGCAAGCATTTCCAACAAAGCGCAGCAGATGCCGGCTTCAGCTATCAGAAAGCTGGTACCGTTTGCAGACGCTGCAAAAAAGCAGGGCGTAAAGGTCTACCACCTCAACCTCGGCCAGCCAGACATCAAGTCCCCAACTTGTGCACTCGACGCTATCAAAAACTTCTCAGCAGAAAACGTATCTTATTCACACTCAGCAGGTCTGATGGAGTTACGTAAAGGATTGGTTGAAAAATATTACAAGAAAATAGGCATCGACATTACCGTTGATGAACTGATCACTACAGTAGCCGGAAGCGAAAGCGTAAACCTAGCCTTGGAGATCGCCTGCAACCCTGGAGATGAGGTACTCGTACTTGAGCCTTTCTATACCAATTATAACACATTCGCATTCATGAACGGCCTTACCCTGAAGGCCATCCAGACTGACATCAGAAACGGCTTCCAGATTCCGGACATCGCGGAATTCGAGAAAGCGATCACCGACAGGACCAAGGCTATCCTTGTCTGCAATCCAGGCAACCCTACCGGAACACAGTACTCGAAGGAAAGCATGCTCGCTCTCGGAGAGATCGCACGCAGACACGACCTCTTCCTCCTTTCTGACGAGGTGTACCGCGAGTTCTGCTACACCGACGAGCCGCACTTCTCGGCCATGAACATCCCGGGCCTGGAGCAGAACGTGATCCTTATCGACTCAGTTTCGAAAAGATACAACCTCTGCGGTGCTCGCATCGGATGCATCGTGTCTCACAACAAGGACGTGATGGCTGCGGCAATGAAATTCGCACAGGCACGCCTTTGTCCTCCAGTTCTCGGTCAGCACGCAGCAATCGGAGCCCTCGACACACCGGATTCTTACTTCGACGAAGTGAAGGAAGAGTACATCAAGAGAAGGGATTTCATGATCAACGGACTCAACAGGATCGAGGGTGTATTCACACCGCTTCCGATGGGTGCGTTCTACACGATCGCCGAGCTTCCTGTAGACGACACAGAGAGATTCGCGAAGTGGATGCTCGAGGAGTTCCGCATCGACAACGAGACCACAATGGTGACCCCTGCGGCATCATTCTACAAGACCCCTGGAATGGGTAAGAATCATGCTAGAATCGCCTACGTTCTGGAGGTTCCGGAGATGGAAAAAGCGCTCAGAATTCTTGAGGAAGGTCTGAAGGCTTATCCGGGTCGCACAATCTAGGATTTCTTGGTCAAAAAGACATAAAAAAGCAATAAAACAAAAATGTTAGCACTACTAACGTTTTTGTTTTATTTGTTTATATTCAGCACTTTCACAATCATCGGAACGACTAAGGTGTGAATATACTCCTCTTCGGTAAAATGAGTGCCGTCATAGAGGGTAAACGTCTCGCCGAAGTACTTTTTCCATGTTTTCCGGCTCACGATTGCGGTGCGCAGATAGTGGTCGCGGGTACCTATGAATGCATGAACGAAATCGGTCCCTCCAAAGCGTGGAGAAGAGGCCAGGGCGAGCCTTCTGTGACGGCGGTATTTGCGCAGGATCGGGAAGGTGAAACGCAGCGGCTGACGGTCTCCTTCGCGAGGCTTGTAGATGCGTCCGAAGAGCCATGATACACCCGGTATCAGAGCCAGCCATGCGAGGGCCTCGAAGTACAGCGGAGCGTTCAGTGCCGGGGATATGAGAAGGTGCGGAACACCCCTCACACGAAGGGCATGAAGACTGCCGAGCGACTCCCCTATCACAAGGCCAGGTCTGAGCTCCTCGACCCATGAGGATATCTGTTCTGTCGCCAGCTCCGGATCGAAGGAGTTTGTCCGGCAGATCACCCTGACGGATTCACCGCCATGTTCCTCACGGGAGAACACGTCACGCAGAATCGAGGGAATCCTCGAATCCGAGCCTCCTCCCATTCCATGTATATAAAGAATCGTCTTCATCTGCATCATAAGTGTCAACCGCGTGCCAAAGATACTGCATTTTGGCAAATTAATTTGACAAATCCATTTTATTGTTGTACTTTTACTTGGTTTTTATAAGCAATATTCTGCTAAATACGAAAATATATAAACACAAACCACTAAACACTATTTTACAATGGCATTCAAAGGAGCAATCGAAGTAGACACCGTGAAGTGTAAAGGCTGCGGAGTCTGCGTTGAAAACTGTCCGACCAAGAGCATCGAGCTCGCCAAGATGGTCAACAGCAAGGGTTATCATTATGCCGAGATGGTGGGAGACGCATGCATAGGATGTTCAAACTGTGCGGTTGTCTGCCCTGATTCGGTAATTACTGTTTACAGAGTTAAAATCTAACGGATATGGCAGAGAAAATTCTGATGAAAGGAAACGAGGCGATTGCCATATCGGCAATACGCAACGGCGCGGACGGATATTTCGGATATCCAATCACTCCGCAGTCTGAGGTAATGGAAACCCTCATGAAGGAGAGACCATGGCTCACAACAGGAATGGTTGTGCTTCAGGCAGAAAGTGAGACTTCTTCTATCAACATGGTTTACGGCGGTGCATGCTGCGGCAAGAAGGTCATGACATCTTCAAGCTCGCCAGGTATCAGCCTCATGTGCGAGGGCCTCAGCTACCTTGCCGGTGCAGAGCTCCCTTGCGTTATCGTAAACTGTCAGCGTGGTGGCCCTGGTCTCGGAACAATCCAGCCAAGCCAGAGTGACTACAACCAGTGCGTAAAGGGTGGCGGACACGGCGACTACAACGCTATCGTTCTTGCACCTGCTTCAGCACAGGACATGTACGACTTCGTTGACTGGGGATTCGACCTCGCATTCAAATACCGCACTCCGGTCATCATCCTTGCCGACGGTATCGTCGGTCAGATGATGGAGAAGGTAGAGCTTCGTCCTGAGAAGCCACGCATGACCAAGGAGGAACTCCTCAAGGTCGCTCCATGGGCTACAACAGGAAAGACAGCTGACAGACCATACAACGTGATCACTTCACTCGCTCTCGAGTCTGACGTACAGGAGCGCTTCAATCAGAAGCTCGCTGCCAAATACGAGGTCATCAAGGAGAACGAGGTCAAGTACGAGGAGTACATGACAGAGGATGCAGAGTACGTATTCGTAGCATTCGGCTGCTCGGCTCGTATCGGTGAGGCTGTTGTGGATCAGCTCCGTGAGGAAGGCATCAAGGCAGGACTTCTCAGACCTGTCACCCTCTTCCCATTCCCTACAAAACGCATTGCAGAGCTTGCAGGTCAGGTAAAGAGCATGATGACACTCGAGCTCAACCTCGGCCAGATGGTAGACGACGTAAGACTCGCTGTCAACGGCAAGTGCCCTGTAGGATTCTACGGAAGACAGGGTGGTATCATCTACACACCTGATGAAATCGCAGACGCGTTCAAGAAGTTCAACAATCTGAAATAAGCAAGACTATGAATATCGAAGATATCAAGAAACCCGAGAACATCGTCTACAAGAAGACCCCTATTCTTACAGACAATGTAATGCACTACTGTCCAGGATGTTCTCACGGTACAGTCCACAAGCTCATCGCTGAGGTGATCGAGGAGATGGGCATCCAGGAGGAGACAATCGCAGTGAGCCCGGTAGGTTGCTCAGTGTTCGCATACAACTATCTTAATGTAGACTGGCAGCAGGCCGCTCACGGACGTGCTCCAGCTCTCGCAACTGCAACAAAGAGACTCAACCCTGAGAAGTATGTATTCACATACCAGGGAGACGGTGACCTCGCTTCAATCGGTACAGCAGAGATCATCCACGCATGCAGCCGCGGCGAGAACATCGTAGTGATCTTCATCAACAACGGTATTTACGGTATGACAGGTGGTCAGATGGCACCTACTACCCTCCTCGGCATGAAGACATCGACTACTCCTTACGGTCGTGACGCAAAGCTCAACGGATTCCCGCTCGTGCTTGCTCCGATGATCGCTCAGCTCGACGGAACAGCTTTCATCACAAGACAGTCTGTTCACACAGCAGTTGCAGCACGCAAGGCCAAGGCAGCCATCAAGAAGGCATTCGAGTACAGCCAGAAGGGCATCGGTCTCTCATTCGTCGAGATCGTAGCAACATGTAACTCAGGCTGGAAGATGAGCCCTACAGCAGCCAACAAGTGGATGGTGGAGAACATGTTCCCTAAGTATCCGCTCGGTGACATCAAGGACGTATTAAAACAGGAGTAATCAATCATGAAAGAAGAGATAATCATTGCAGGATTTGGAGGACAGGGTGTCCTTTCAATGGGAAAAATTCTCGCATACTGCGCTATCATGCAGGACATGGAGGTGACTTGGATGCCTTCATACGGCCCTGAGATGCGTGGAGGTACAGCAAACGTAAGCGTCATCCTCAGCGACAAGAAGATCAGCTCGCCTATCGTAACTAAGTTTGACACTGTCATTGCGCTCAACCAGCAGTCACTCGACAAGTTCGAGAGCTCTGTAAAGCCGGGCGGACTTCTCATCTACGATCCAAACGGCATCGTAACACCTCCGACCAGAACAGACATCAAGATCTGCAAGATCAACGCAATCGACGTTGCAGCTCAGGTAGGTAACGCAAAGGTATACAACATGGCTGTCATGGGTGCATACCTCAAGATGAAGCCTATCATCATGTCTGAGAACATCGACAAGGGACTTGCAAAGTGCATCCCTGCACGCTACGCCGACCTCATCGCCCTGAACAAGCAGGCGATCGAAGAAGGCATGAAACAGGTAGAAGAACTCTAGCGAGTTCTTCTACGGACGAGAAAACCTCCGGTTTTCGAGGACCGGCCCGGGCAGGGCCGAAATAAATAAAACAAAGAAAATGTAAATTTTCATTGTTAAAATACAGGTAAACTGCTTTGATACGCTCAAATAATTTTGAGAAATCAAAGCAGTTTGCTATTTTTGCAATGATGTACTAAAGTGTGTCGAGATGCTAGACAAAGTAAAAGAAAATATCCAGAAACTCATAGCCGCCTATGAGAAAGAGAGAGCCCAAAGAATAAGGCTCGAGTCAGAGCTGGAAAAGTCTGAATCTCAGAACCAGGAGTACAGAAAGCAGATAACAGAGTTAGAGAGAACTATTGATAACCTGAGACTTGCTGATGCTTTCAAAGCAGGCAACGCCGACAACACAGAAGCCAGAAAGAAGATCGACAGGCTTATGAAGGAG
>JAZOPY010000032.1:0-32240 GCA_045655825.1 Candidatus Cryptobacteroides sp.
TTTTTCGTAGTCGGTAGGGGAATCGAACCCCTCTTGCAAGAATGAAAATCTTGAGTCCTAACCGATAGACGAACCGACCAAACTGACCACTTTTAACAAATGGGAGTGCAAAGGTAAGAAAAGTTTTTAAACTGACAAAATTTTCTTACCTTTTTCTTTTTATTAGTTTTCCTCACCTGTCCAATTGAAGGAGTATACAATGGCTTCTACGTCTCTCAGATGCTGAATCTTATCGTGTTTTGGAGCAAATACGAAACCTTCGATTCCAATCATGTATTTGCCGTCCGGGCTATATAATACATGTGAAATGAAAGGGCCTCCCATGTAATCGTTTTCAACCTCCCAAAGTCCTCTGATTTCAGCAAGGCTCTTGTTCTTGTATTTAAGATACTGGACTGTAGGATCGACATATTTGCTGTGTGTCATGTATGATCCTTCTCGCGAGCCTGGGATATTTGTGTTAATGGCCTTGAGGTTGTTTTCTATGAGATTTCCCTTGTCCATCATCTGTACGCCTTTCTGAACAGGGTACTTATAAAGAATGATGTACTTCTTGATGTAGTCTGTGTTGGTTGTTGCAAGCCAGATGAAATCGTCTGTCTGCTTGAAGATCTTAGTATCTTTCGGGAATATAGGAGAACCTCCGAAGATCTTCTGAACCTCGAATTCTACACTAGGGGATGAATATGCCTCATTGTTGCTGATGATGCGTTCTCTTTCCGCTCCTTCGATGACGTTTCTGATCTGTGATGCGTTAGCCTTGAATAACTCTTCGGCCTTGTCATAGCTGCTTGCCTTGACTTCTACCACGCACTGTGGGGTGGCCCAGACATTCTTGCGATATGTGACCTTGTTGTCGTTGCCGGAGCTGATGTCAACTCTTATGATGTTTCTCTGCATCTGGAACATGGAGGTGAAGCCGCTGTGAGCAACATTGCTGACTCTGAAGTATGGCTCGATCTGTGGCAGCATAGGATACTCGGCTGTGAGGCTGTCACGGATTGCCTGTCCGAGCGAGCTGTTCCAGTAGTCGCCGTTGATGACGACAAGTACATCTCCCTGCTTGCCTGAAATGGTGGAGGTGTATGCCTTGGTGCTGGATGAACCACCAGGGGTGCCATTGCATGAGCTGATGCCCATCAACATAGCGATGGCCAGAACCGGGATAAGTAGATTTTTCATGTTATATCATCTTTTAAAATTATTTCATCAGTCTTGCAATGTCGTTGCCGAAGGCAAGGAACATCAGGCCGAATATCAGTATCATGCCGATCAACTGCATTATCATCAGGAACTTGTCGCTCGGCTTTCTGCCTGTGATCATTTCGTATAGAGTGAATACGATATGTCCTCCGTCAAGAGCTGGAATAGGAAGCAGATTCATGACTGCCAGAATTATGGAAATCATGGCCAGGATATTGATGAACACAGGCCAGTTCCATTGCTGCGGCATGGCGTCTGTGATGGCTATGATGCTTCCGACAGATTTATATGCTCCGGTGCTTGGCTTGGCGAGAAGTCTCAGGTCCTTGATCTGTCCGATGGTTGCGTCGTATGCCTTCATGCATCCTGCGGGGATGGATTCGAGCAGTGAGTACTCCAGTCTCTCGTAGTTGGGAATCCGGAAGTATACTCCTATGTTTCCTTGCTCGTCCACGAGGAGCGGCATGGTGAATGCCACAGAGTCTCGGAGAATGGTTGCTGTGATTTCCTGCCCGGCTTTAGCGTCGAGAATTGGAAGTGCATCCTGGACGAAGGCAATGGCGGTGCTGTCAATCATTATGATTCTGTCTCCGGAGAGGAGGCCGACTTCTTTGTTGAGGGATTCGTCTGTGAGTTCCTTGACGATGAATGGTATGGCAAGGTCGAAAAGTTGATTGTTCAAAAGGTCGGCTATATACTTCTGGTCGATGTAGATGTCGGTCTTTGCACCATCTCTGAGTACTGTGACCTT
Organism: Candidatus Cryptobacteroides sp.; assembly: GCA_045655825.1. Lineage (GTDB taxonomy): Bacteria > Bacteroidota > Bacteroidia > Bacteroidales > UBA932 > Cryptobacteroides. The sequence continues at coordinate 1,955 of JAZOPY010000032.1, forward strand.
GCTGACCATGTTTCTTGCGATATCCAGCTGGATCTTCTGGAAATCTTCCGTCGGTTCGTCGTCGAGGGCGAGGATAATGTCGCCGCTTTTGAATCCCATCTCATAGGCAAGGCTGCCTTCGTATACATATACACTGCTTTTGTCGGCAGGAATATATGCGTCACCCCACTTGAACAGGCTGAAACTGAAGAGGAGAATGCCAAGAATGAAGTTGAACAATACGCCTCCGAACATTACGAGCAGCCTCTGCCATGCCGGTTTGCTGCGGAACTCCCATGGCTGAGGCTCGTTCTTGAGATGCTCGGTATCCATGGATTCGTCGATCATTCCGTTTACCTTGCAGTAACCGCCGAGGGGTAGCCAGCCGATACCGTATTCGGTCTCCCATTCGGCTGCTTTTGGGAAAATCTTTATGAACCAGTCTGCTTTTGTGCTGAACAGCTTTACGCCTCCTGCATCAAAGAACAGGAAGAACTTGTCTATGCGTATCCCGAATATTCTGGCGAAAGTGAAGTGTCCTGATTCGTGTATGAGGACAAGAATGGATAGAGCCAGTATTATCTGTAGTATCTGCATGGGTGTGTCTGCTTGTTAGAGTGAGATGCGTTTGATGATCTCTTCTGCTTTTGCCAATGTGGTCTCATTTGTTGCAAAAATTGCATCAAGGTCTGGGCGTGCTGCAAAATCTGCGCCCTCCATACATTCCTGGACGACATTTGTTATGTCATAGAATCCGATCCTGTCCTGCAGGAAGGCTGCGACTGCGGATTCGTTGGCTGCATTCATGACGCAGGTCATGTTGCCGCCTGCTTCGAGTGCCTGATATGCAAGCCTTAAAGCAGGGAACTTGTCGAAATCAGGAGCGAAGAACGACAGACTTCCTAACTGGGCAAAATCAAGCTTCTGATTGTTCAGGGAGAGCCTTTCAGGAAAACTGAATGCAAACTGGATGGCTTCTCTCATGTCTGGGTGACCCATCTGAGCGATGACAGATCCGTCTGCATACTCTACCATGGAGTGGATGATGGATTCAGGGTGTACCACTACATCGATTTTCTCTCCAGGTGTGCCGAAAAGCCATTTTGCTTCTATGATCTCCAGACCCTTGTTCATCATGGTTGCAGAGTCGATGGTGATCTTGCTGCCCATGTTCCAGTTCGGGTGCTTGAGAGCTTCTGTTCGTGTGGCCTTGGCTATGTCTTCCTTTGACCAGGTGCGGAAAGGGCCGCCAGATGCTGTGAGGTGGATCTTCTCGATGTCTGCACCTGCGGATCCCATGAGGCATTGGAAGATGGCAGAATGCTCAGAATCTACAGGAAGGATGCGTGCCTTATGCTCGGCTGCAAGCTGCATGACTATCTCTCCAGCAGCCACAAGGGTCTCCTTGTTTGCCAGAGCTATGGTCTTGCCTGCCTTTACTGCGGCTATTGTTGATGAGAGTCCGCTGAATCCGACCATCGAAGTCAGGACTATGTCGATGGTGTCGCTGCTCACCAGATCGCATACGGACTGCATGCCGGCGAATACCTTTATATATTCAGGCTGGAGCGCATCGGCAACCTCTGTGTACTTGTCCTCATTGCAGATGACTACTGAATTGGGACAGAACTCTTTTGCCTGGCTTATCAGGAGCTCAGAGCTGTTGTTTGCCGTCAGCAGCTCTACCTCAAACAGGTCTCTGTGCTGACGGATTACATCCAGGGCCTGACGGCCGATGGAACCTGTCGATCCGAGAATGGCTATATGTCTTTTCTGCATGGCTGTTAGAAATTGATGTGTTTTGCAGGATCCATGCTTTCTCCTTTGTACCAAAGTTCAAAGTGAAGATGTGGACCACTTGAAAGTCCTCCTGTGTTGCCTACCAGACCGATCGGGGTTCCTGCCTTGACCTTATCTCCGACATTCTTCAGGAGTTTGTCGTTATGCTTGTATATGGATATGATGTCAGAGTCGTGCTGCAGCTGGATTGTGTATCCGGTGTCATCACTCCAGCCGGTATAGATGACTGTTCCGTCTGAAACTGCATTGACTGCAGTTCCTTCTGGTGCGGCGATGTCTATGAACGGATGCATGGCCTGGTCGTATCCCTGAGTTACGATACCCTTGAGCGGGGTAAAGAAATGTGTGCCTTCGATCGGCAGGCTTCTGGTGCTTCTGCCGGAAATCTCGAACATCTCCTCTTCCTTTACGTTCTTGCGCAGCAGCGAGTCCTGTTCTTTCAGATGCTTGGCGTCCTGTGCAGCCTGAGCCTGCTTCTGACTTGCTGTCATCAGACTGTCGATATCCAGTCCGCTTTCGCCTTCCAGCACGCGTCGGAGGTTCTTTGCGTACAGTTCCCATTTGTAGATTACGCTTTCCAGTGAGTCTGCCTTGATGGCGTTCTGGATGGCTGCTCTTTTGGTGTCTGCGTCAGGGTATCCTGGAATAAAAGTCCTTATTGGTGTGAATGCAATGAGCGAGAATATGATGGCACAGAAGATCACTATGCTGCATGCAATTGTGATGATGAAGCTTGTCTTGGTGAATCTTACCGATCTGAGCTGCTGATGGGTTCTTGCGTCAAGCAGCGACAGGCGGAATTGTGTCGTCTTCTTATTGTCTTTGTTCGTGTTGCTCATAATTAATTTTATAGTAACTTTGCATCCGATGGACAGAATCATAGGTATAGACTACGGCAGGAAACGCGTGGGCGTCGCAGTGAGCGATCCGCTCGGAATCTTTGCATCTGCATTGGATACGGTCCAATCTGCAAAGATAATAGAATATCTTAAAAAATATGCTGAAAATGAGAACGTAGTTCTCTTTGTGGTTGGTTATCCGATCAATATGAACGGACAGCCGTCAGAAGCTGCGAAAGACATAGATATTTTTCTGAAGCATCTGGCGAAAGCTTTCCCACAGATTCCGGTGCATCTTGAAGACGAGCGCTTCACGTCAGTCCTTGCACATAGAGCCATGATTGATGGTGGAATGAAGAAGCAGGACAGGATGAAGAAGGAATCGGTCGACAAGATCAGCGCAGCAATTATATTACAGAGTTACATGGATAGAAAAAAGTGATAGGATTATGATACTACCAATTTATTTATACGGATCAGATGTTCTTAGAAATGAGAACGTTGATGTGGATCTTAACGATAAGGAAGGCATTGAAAAGCTTCTTGCAGACATGCAGGAGACACTTAAGAATGCTGATGGCTGTGGTCTTGCAGCGCCTCAGGTGGGTGTAAACAAGAACCTTGTCATAGTGGACGGAAGGGATTTGTCTGACACCTATGAGGGTCTTCATGATTTTGTACGTGTAATGATAAACCCTGTTGTCGTTGAGGAAAGTGAGAAGACATGTGAGTATTCAGAGGGATGTCTCAGCGTGCCTGGCATCTATGCAGAGGTGACTCGCCCGGAGAAGATCAAGGTCGAGTATTACAATGAGAAGCTGGAGAAGGTGACTGAAGATTTTGACGGTTTTGCATGCCGTATGGTTCAGCACGAGCTTTCGCATCTGGACGGCAACCTTTTTGTAGACAATGTCTCGCCGATCCGCCGCAAGATGATTGCGCGCAAGCTTATGGCGATTTCAAAAGGTTCAGTACAGACACGTTATAAAAGTAAAAGATAATTATGGGAGCATTTCATGCATATGACATCAGGGGAGTCTACAATGTGGATTTCGATAAGGACATCGCCTACAAGGTCGGCTATTTCCTTCCTGAACTCCTCTCAGCAGACAAGGTGCTTGTCGGAAGAGACGCGCGAGTTTCTTCTCCGGAGATTCATGAATACCTTTTGAAGGGTATCACCGATGCGGGTGCTGATGTATATGATGCGGGCCTATGTACCACTCCGATGGTGTATTTTGGTACAGCCCACTACGGCTTCAAGGCTTCGGTGCAGATCACTGCATCTCACAATCCTGCCGAGTACAATGGAATGAAGGTGTCTCGTGAGAATGCGCTTCCGGTAGGACTCGACACAGGTCTCGGCCAGATCCGTGATTGGATCGATGCCGGTCGTCCATGCGTTCCTGCAGAGGTCAAGGGTCAGGTGCATCTTATGCCTGAGATCCGCAAGGACTATCTTGACTTCCTTCTTAAATACAAGGGAGACTGGTCAGGCTTGAAGATCGCGATGGATGTCTCAAACGGTATGGCATCTCTCTTCGTCCGTGACATCTTTGGTGATCAGCCTGCATATATATATGAAGAGATGGACGGCAGTTTCCCAAATCACGAGCCTAACCCATTGAATCCTAAGAATATCGTTGACCTCCAGAAACTGGTTGCAGATACAGGTGCAGATGTCGGAGTCATATATGACGGAGATGCAGACCGCGTGATGTTCGTTGATGAGAACAGCCGCTTCATTTCTCCTGACCTTATGATTGCAGTGCTCGGCCACTATTTCCTTGAGGAAAGAGGCGAGAAGGGATATGTTCATCAGGATATCCGCAGCTCGAAGGCGGTAGGCGAGTACCTCGCACCGATGGGAGGCGTGATGAATACATGGAGGGTCGGTCGTGCTTATGCCGCTTTAAAGCTTCGAGAGCTTGACGGAGTGTTTGGCGGTGAACTTGCCGGACACTATTATTTCCGTGACTTCTTCTATTCTGACAGTGGTCTTCTGGCTTCGATCATCATACTGAATGTCGTTGCCAAGATGAAGGCACAGGGAGTATCTCTCAGTCAGCTTATCGGCCGCATTGAGAAATATCAGAACTCCGGAGAGATCAACTTTCGTCTGGAGCGCAAGAAAGAGGCTATGGATGCCGTGCGTGACTACTTCATGAGCATGGAGAAGGCTACTGCATATATGGATTTCGACGGCTATCGCGTGGAATTCCCTCAGTGGTGGTTCAATATCCGTCCGTCAAATACAGAACCATATCTTCGCTTCCTTTGCGAGGCTACAACCAAGGAACTTCTCGATGAGAAGGTGGCAAAGGTCCGCGAAATCATACAGCAGTACTCATAGGGATGATAAAGGAAACAGTTTACAAATACATCAGTGTTCTATTCGTCGGCATTGTAGCATTGGCTGCTGCCGACGAAATTCGTGCAACCTCTCCGGTGAAGATCGATACAGCAAAGGCGCGCCTGGTGATACCAAGGCCGGCATTGGATCCGCTTAATTCAATGTTCAGGTCTACATCAGATCCTCTGGATACACTTGATACGGCTCACGAGTGCATCAAGGTGATTCTTTACGGGGATAATACATGGCAGTACTATAAGACTCCTGACTATCAGCATGCTGCTGATGTCTTTGGCGAGTGTTGGAACAGCTCGGGAACGGATCCTTATGGAATCCAGCTTGCTGATCTTCCTGCCCAGTGGTCTATTTGGTGCGTTGACAGCCTTGATCAGTATCATTGCCCGTACCAGGGTGAGGTATATTATAGAGGTAAGTTCGGAATGCGCCGCGGCCGCAGGCATCAGGGCGTGGACCTGCCGCTGAAGAAAGGTGAGCCGATTTATGCAACCTTTACTGGCAAGGTGCGCATTTCAAAATACTGGGGAGCCTACGGAAATGTGGTTGTAATCCGTCACGAAAACGGTATCGAGACATTCTATGCCCACCTGTCGGAAAGGCTTGTTGAGGCTGACCAGTGGGTGAATGCTGGTGACGTGATCGGATATGGCGGATCGACCGGACGTTCGACTGGTCCGCACCTCCACTTCGAGACCAGATACAAAGGTTATGCGTTCGACCCTCAGTGGCTGATAGACTTCAAGACCGGCCAGCTCCGTCACAGGCTTTTCGTATTGAAGAAGAAGTACTTCAATATATACAGCAACTACGAGCAGGACTTTGATGACGAGGCCAAGAACGAGGAGGAGGATAAGAAAGAGGATGCTGAAAGAGAGGCCATGCGCTGGTATACAGTCAAGTCCGGAGATACCCTCAGCGGCATAGCCTACCGCAACCACACGACTGTCAAGGAGATCTGCCGACTCAACGGTATCAAGCCGGACGTGATACTCCAGATAGGCAAAAGATTAAGAGTCAGATAAAAAATTAAACCGACCAGCGATGGTCGGTTTAATTTTTTTATCTTGATTACTCCCACTCGATTGTTGCGTTTGGCTTTGGTGAGAGGTCGTAGCAGACGCGGTTTACAGTAGGGATCTCTGCAAGGATGCGGTCTGTGATCTTCTGGAGGATAGGCCAATCGATCTGCTCGATTGTGGCTGTCATTGCGTCGATTGTGTTCACGGCGCGGATGATTACCGGCCAGTCGTATGAGCGTGCGTTGTTGCGTACTCCTACTGACTTGAAGTCCGGAACCACTGTGAAGTACTGCCATACCTTCTTGTCGAGACCTGCGATTGCGAACTCCTCGCGGAGGATGGCGTCTGCCTCGCGGAGAGCCTCAAGACGGTCGCGTGTGATTGCACCGAGGCAACGAACGCCGAGACCTGGGCCTGGGAACGGCTGACGGTATACCATCTCGTATGGAAGGCCGAGCTCAACTCCGCATGCGCGAACCTCGTCCTTGAAGAGCTGCTTGAGAGGCTCAACGAGTTCGAACTGGAGGTCCTCAGGAAGACCGCCTACGTTGTGGTGTGACTTAACGACCTTTGCTGTCTTGGTGCCGCTCTCTGCGATGTCCGGATAGATCGTACCCTGGCCGAGGAAGTCGATGCCGTCAAGCTTGCGTGCCTCCTCTTCGAATACGCGGATGAACTCGCCGCCGATGATCTTTCTCTTCTGCTCAGGATCTGCAACGCCCTCGAGAAGTCCGAGGAAGCGGTCTGTTGCGTCTACATATATAAGGTTTGCGCAGAGCTGGTTGCGGAATACCTCTACAACATTCTCTGACTCGCCCTTACGCATGAGACCGTGGTTTACGTGAACGCAGTAGAGCTTGTCGCCGATTGCCTTGAGGAGAAGGGCTGCGAGAACAGAGCTGTCAACTCCGCCTGAGAGAGCGAGGAGAACCTTCTTGTCGCCTACCTGCTGACGGATGAGCTCCACCTGGTCGGCAACGAAGTTCTTCATGTTCCAGTTTGCCTCAGCCTTGCATGTGTCGAATACGAATGACTTGATTGCTGTCTTGATTGCTTCCTCGTCGTTTGTGAACTGAGCAAGCTTTACTTCGCAGAGTGCCTTGTCGTGGCCTGCTGCCATTACAGGGAAACCTGCCTGATAGATTTCGGGGAGAACATCGATCGCAACTCCGTCGATTACATTGTTAGGGCCACCGTTGATGATGATACCCTTTACGTTAGGAAGAGCCTTGAGCTCCTCAGCTGTGATGTCGTGCGGGTGGATTTCGCTGTACACACCCAGTGCACGGACTGCTCTTGCAACCACTGTGTTCTCGTGGCTGCCAAGATCAAGAATTACGATCATGTCCTGTTTCATATACTTTAAGTTAAATAGTTTTTCGAACCAAGTCGCAAAAATAGAAAAAGATTGGAAAATATTTTATAAAAATATCTAATTTTGCAAATCTTTTACGGCCGGAAAACCGGTCGTCATTTTTCGCGCACTTTTGCGCCCTTTGTCATCCTGAGCGAAAGCGAAGGATCTTTATGAATGAAAAAAACAATTTGCAGTATGCAGGATATAAGAAACATCGCCATCATCGCACACGTTGACCATGGTAAGACAACTATCGTTGACAGGATGATCTATCAGGCACGCCAGGCGCGTGAGCAGGAGAAGCTGGGAGAGCTGATCCTCGACAACAATGACCTCGAAAGGGAAAGAGGTATCACAATTCTGGCAAAGAATGTCTCAGTAGTATATAAAGGTGTAAAGATCAACGTCATTGACACTCCGGGCCACAGCGACTTCGGCGGAGAGGTGGAGCGCGTGCTCAACATGGCTGATGGTGTGATTCTGCTTGTGGATGCATTCGAGGGCTGTATGCCGCAGACTCGATTTGTTCTTCAGAAGGCTATCGAGATGGGTAAGAAGCCTGTGCTCGTCATCAATAAGGTGGACAAGCTGAACTGCCGTCCAGATGAGGTTCAGGAAGAGGTGTTCGACCTTATGTTCTCTCTTGGAGCGACAGAAGACCAGCTCGACTTCCGCACAATTTACGGAAGCGCAAAGCAGGGCTGGATGTCATACGACTGGAAGCAGCCTACTGAGGACATCACCGCTCTTCTGGATACGATCCTTGAGGTGATTCCTGCTCCACAGATCAATGAGGGAACCCCTCAGATGCTTATTTCGTCACTCGAATACTCTCCGTATGTGGGTCGTATCGCTGTGGGACGCGTGACCCGCGGCTCTCTCAAGGCCGGACAGAACATAACCCTCTGCAAGAGATACGACATCATGCAGAAGCAGAAGATCAAGGAACTGATGATCTTTGATGGCCTTGGAAAGGCAAAGGTCGATGAGGTTCAGTGCGGTGATATCTGCGCTGTGGTAGGACTCGAGGGCTTTGAGATCGGAGATACAATCGCTGACTTCGAGAATCCTGAGGCGCTTCCGCCAATCGAGGTGGACGAGCCGACAATGAGCATGCTCTTCTGCATCAACAACTCTCCGTTCTTCGGTAAGGAGGGTAAGTTCGTGACATCAAGACATCTTAAGGAGCGTCTTGACAAGGAACTTGAGAAGAATCTTGCTCTTCGTGTGAAACCAGGTCCAAATGCGGACTCATTCATAGTTTATGGACGTGGCGTCCTTCACTTGTCTGTCCTGATCGAGACCATGCGTCGTGAGGGCTTCGAGCTTCAGGTGGGACAGCCTAAGGTGCTCGACAAGGTGATCGGAGGACAACGCTGCGAGCCTATCGAGATGCTTACCATCGATGTTCCGGAAGAGTTTGTAGGAAGATGTATCGAGATGGCTACCCGCAGAAAGGGTGCCCTCATCCAGATGGAAGGTAGGGGAGACAGAACACATCTCGAATTCGACATCCCTTCACGTGGACTTATGGGACTCAGAAGCAACCTTCTTACTGCGACCCAGGGAGAGGCTGTGGTTGCACACCGCCTGAAGGGCTATGAGCCATACAAGGGAGATATTGAGCGTAGAAACAACGGTTCTCTTGTATCTCTTGAGACAGGAGTCTCTGTAGCTTATTCAATGGACAAGCTTCAGGATCGTGGACGTTTCTTCATCGAGCCTGGAGTCGATGTGTATGAAGGACAGGTGATCGGAGAGCATACACGCGAGCGTGACCTTACCATCAATATCTGCAAGACCAAGAAGCTTACCAACATGCGTGCATCGGGAAGTGATGACAAGGTTATGCTTCCTCCTCCGGTAGTTTTCTCGCTCGAAGAGGCGCTTGAATATATTCAGGAGGATGAGCTTGTTGAGGTAACTCCTAAGTCAATGAGACTCAGGAAGATAATCCTTAATGAAATCGAGAGAAAGAGAAAATCTTCTGATTTCGATTGCTAATAATAAAAGTTTTTGTTACCTTTGCGGGCTCAAATCTGTTTACGGGTCGCTATGAACGATAAATTTATCATACCTTTAAATGGATTGACTGCTGGAAAAAACGAGTTTTTCTGGCAGGCAGACAGAGAGTTCTTCAATAGTTTTGAAAACGCGGAAATCCTTGATGCACAACTGGATGCAGATGTGATAGTCGAGAAGTCAGGTCGCTACATCGGAGTTGATTGCGATGTGAGGGGACAGGTTACTGTAGAGTGCGACAGATGCCTTGATGAGCTCGATATGCCGGTAGATGTGGAGATAAAGCTCAGCGTCAAATATGGCATGGAGGAAAATTCGGAAGAGCCGCAGCCGGGGGAAAGAGAGGTTATCTTTATTCCGGAGACCGACGCGGAGTTTGATATGAGTCAGATAATCTATGATTATGTATGCCTCTCGCTTCCGATGCAGCGCGTTCATGAAGAGGGTGAGTGCAACCCCGAGGCCATGAAGTATTATGGCGCTCCAATTGAAGTTGAAGCTTCTGGGAGTGAGGAAGTTGCAAACCCATTCGCAGCATTGAAGGGCCTCTTTTAAATGATTATTAATAATTAAAAAATATTTAGAAATGGCACATCCAAAACACAAAGTCTCTAAGCAGAGACGTGACAAGAGAAGAACACACGATGTAGCTGTAGTTCCTACACTCGCTACTTGTTCAAATTGCGGTGCAACAATCATGTACCACAGAGTATGCCCTGAGTGCGGCTACTACAGAGGTCGTCAGATCATCGAGAAGAAGGCTGAGTAATCAGCCTTTTTTCAAATGGCCCTGTAGTTCAACGGATAGAATGGAAGTTTCCTAAACTTTAGATAGCAGTTCGATTCTGCTCGGGGCTACGGAGAGTCAGGCAAAAGCCTGACTCTTTTTTTATTACCTTTGGTAATAAGCAAATAATAGTTATCTTTGTATGTTTTACTAACTAAAAGTTTTAGAAATGAAAAAGGTAATTGCAACTCCAGACGCGCCTAAGGCGGTTGGCCCATATTCACAGGCTATCGAAGTGAATGGAACTCTTTATATCTCAGGCCAGATTCCTGTAAACCCTGTTGACGGAAAGGTGCAGGAGGACATCGTTGCTGCAGCTCATCAGTCTCTCAAGAATATCGGTGCTATCCTCAAGGAAGCCGGTATGACATACGACAATGTTGTAAAGACTACGGTTCTTCTTGCTGATATCGCTGACTTCAAGGCAGTTAATGAGGTATATGCAGAGTACTTCACAGGTGACAAGCCTGCGCGTGCTTGCTATCAGGCAGCCGCTCTCCCTCTTGGTGTAAAGGTGGAGATCGAGGCTATCGCCGTTAAATAATAATGAGCAGAAGATATCTGATATTCTGCTTTTCAGCTCTGGCTGCCATGATCGTCATGATCGTGGCGGCTGTGGCTTTTTTATATCGTGAAGACAAGAAACAGGTTCCTGTAGAGGCCAGATATGCTCTTGCCTATGCTGTTCCGTCCAATGCTGTGACGGTATGCTTCCTGTCAGAAGCATCGTCTCTGTCGTCTCCCGTGCTGTCCTCATTCGAATTTCCTGAGGCTCTTGCTGAGTTCTTTGATTCGGGTAGGGCCGGAGACTTTGCAAAGAAGCCGATGGCTTTGTCTTTACACTATACAGGGTCTCTTGCTCCGCTTTATGTCTTTGATGCCGGCAGCGCTTCGGAGGCTTCTGACGATGCTGCTGAACTGATGGATTTCGCCCGTGAGAACGGCTTTCAGGCGGAGTTTGTCGATTGTTCGGAGATCGGCCATGAGGGTCCTCTGGCTTCCCGCTCTCTTGTATTGATCGCTAAGACCAAGACACAGATCAATCTTTCCAAGAGTCACATGAAGGAGGGACGTTCTTTAATGGATGTGGATGGGTTTGTCAGCATTGCCAAGGATGCTCCCGAAAATGTTGTCTTCATTCCTTATGAACATGCCAAGGGACTCCTTCAGACAAGCCTGAAGAGTAAATATTCTCATGCCGCGTCATTCTTTCAGTCTCTTGCAGGCTGGGCGAAAGTCTCCATCAGGAACGACAGATCCTTTGAGTGTGTTCACGACTATGTCCAAGGGTCGGACTTTATGTCTGTATTGGCTCATGATGCTTCAGCAGTAACTTCGCTGTCATCAATGCTCCCTTCATATACAACCTTTGCTCTGACACTCCCTATGCATGATGATCAGGCGTATATTTCGTCTTATTCGGTCTATCTGGAGTCGTCTAAAATGAAGGTAAAGAATCAGGAGTGGCAGAACAAGCTCAAGAAGAATACCGGTCTGTCGCCCAAGAGCTTTGTCGAACGGCTGGGAGTGACCGAAGTTGCCTATGCATCTTTCGTCTGCGGTGATCGAATTGAAGGAGTGAACCTTGTGAAGATAGATAAGGCGGATACTCTGCTGCTTCGAAGAACAGGTGATTCCAGTCTTGGCGGCAATCCGGAGGTACGTCCTTACGCCTACAAGGAATATATAGCATCCGTGTTCGGCAAGTTCTTCAAACTTGAGGACGAGTCATGCTTTACATATATGGACGGATGGCTGATAACCGGCAGCAGCAAGGCTGTGAATGAATATGCCAGCGGACTGGCCTTGGAGTATCCTCTCAAGACATATATGGCGGATGCCGGCCAGGACGATCTGCTTGCCCAGAGGGTGAGTTCTTGTGTGGTATATGTCAACATCCCGGAGGGAAGCGCATACATTGACGCTGTTCTTAAGAAGGACGCGCGTGCCTGCCACGATGCCTTCAAGGCAGACTCTGAGTATGCTCCGATTATCATGTCGGTATTCGAAAAGAATGGTCTGATGCATACGGAACTGAAGGCTTACCAGCTTGAGATGAAGCGCTCCCGTGCACCGAAATATGAAAGGGATGTCAAGGTTACTGTTCCTGAGGGACCTTTCAAAGTAATGAATTCCGGAACAGGCAGGACAAATCTTTTCTATCAGCAGAGCAATGGCGCCATCTGTCTTCAGGAAGAGGACGGCAAGGGAATATGGGGCGTGCCGTTCAAGCATAAGATTTGCGGTACTGCCCACAATATAGACTACTATGCCAACGGCAACAAGCAGATTCTGTTCGGCGCTGGCTCTAGTTTATATCTTATAGACAGACAGGGACGATTTGTCCAGGGATTCCCTTATGATTTAGGCAAGGAGATTCTGATAGGTCCCGATGTGTATGATTTCAATGGGGTCAATGCATATAATGTACTTGTCCTCCATAAAGATAATACCGTGGATATGTATAACCTCAAGGGCAAGAAGCCAGATTCATGGCTTGGCATTGCTCCTTCCGAGACGATAGTCTCCCTCCCTGAGAGGCTGGAAGTTGGAGGAAAGACATTCTGGGTTGTGCGTACAGCCCTTCAGACCCTCATATATTCGTTCTATGGCGGTCAACCTTTGAACTCATCCAAGGGAGACGCCATGTTCCTGCCGACAGCAGAGGTAAAGGTCAAGAACTCTACGACTGTTGAGGCTGAGTGCTATGACGGCAAGGTGCGTACGCTGAAAGTCAAGTAGAATTAAGTGTACTTTAAAAATATAAATATGGAATTTACTTCAGTAAACAAGATTTTTGAAGAATCGTTCAGAAAGAACTGGGATCGACCGGCGATTTCAAACTACCAGGGTATAACCCTGCACTATCATGATGTGGCATACAGAATCGAGAAGATGCACATCATGTTCGAGCACTGCGGACTTCAGAAAGGCGACAAGGTTGCCATCTGTTCTCGAAACCAGGCAAACTGGGCCGTGGCGTTCCTGTCTGCAATGACATACGGTGCAGTTCCTGTACCGCTTCTTCATGAGTTCAAGTCCAGCAACATACATCACCTGGTGAATCACTCGGAGGCGAAGATCCTTTTTGTGGATGACGTTATCTGGGAGGGACTTTCAGAGTCAGAAATGCCTGACCTTCAGGCTATCATCCAGGTGAATACATTCAAGCTTCTTTATTCGGCTAACGAGCAGATCGTTGAGGCCCGCGAGCACTTGAATGAACTTTTCGGAAAGAAATATCCTGAGGCCTTCACTTCAGATGACATGCACTATTACGAGGATACTGCTGAGGAACTTGCAGTAATCAACTATACATCAGGTACTTCAGGATTCTCGAAGGGTGTAATGGTACCATATCGTGCGATTTTCTCAAACCTTGAGTTCGGTAAGAAGGTGCTTCCGGGATTAGACAATAAGAAGAGCGTCGTTTCAATGCTCCCTTCGGCTCACATGTACGGACTCATGTTTGAACTTCTTTATGAACTCAGCGTCGGAGCCCATGTGCATTTCCTCTCGCGTGTGCCAAGTCCGAAGATCATCATGCAGGCTCTTGCAGAGGTCAAGCCATACGTCATCATCGCCGTGCCTCTTGTGATCGAGAAGATCTATAAGACAAAGGTAAGGCCTATCCTCGAGAAGGAGGGAATCAAGGTGCTCATGAAGCTCCCTGTTCTCAATCAGGTGGTCTATAACAAGATCAGAGAGGAGCTTGTCAAAGCTTTCGGAGGCGAGTTCTATGAGGTAATCATCGGCGGAGCAGCGTTCAACAAGGAGGTCGAGGCATTCTTCAAGAAGATGAACTTCCCGTTCACTGTCGGATATGGAATGACCGAGTGCGCTCCTATCATCACATATGATGACTGGAAGGAGGAGAAGCTCTACTCTTGCGGAAAGGCTGCGCCTAACATGGAGGTAAGAATCGCTTCTGCAGATCCTGCGAACATCCCTGGCGAGATCCAGATCAAGGGTGCTAATGTGTTCCTCGGATACTATAAGAACGAAGAGGCTACAGCTGAAGTTCTCACAGAAGACGGCTGGTTCCGCACCGGTGATATGGGTATTCTCGATGCTGACGGAAGCCTCTTTATCAAGGGACGTACTAAGTGCATGATTCTTGGTCCTAGCGGACAGAACATTTATCCGGAAGAAGTGGAGACAGTTCTCAACAGCCAGCAGTATGTCGTTGATTCACTTGTGGTTGAGGATAACGGAGGACTTACTGCCCTTATCTATCCTGACTTCCCACAGGGAGCAAAGGACGGAATGAAGCAGGATGCATTTGTGAAATATATGGAGGACAGACTCTCGGAGTGGAACTCGATCCTTCCTAACTACGCTCGCCTGAAGAAGGTTGAGGTAATGTCTGAGGACTTCGAAAGAACTCCTAAAAAGAGCATCAAGCGTTATCTTTATCAGAGATAGAAATAAAACTATGGAGAAGTTTGACCAAAGCTACATAGAGATGGCGGGCGTATGGGCCCGCAACTCATACTGCAAGCGCCGTCAGGTCGGCGCCTTGCTCGTGAAGGACAGGATGATAATCTCGGACGGATACAACGGAACTCCGTCTGGATTTGAAAATGTATGTGAGGATGAAAATGGCGTGACCAAGCCATACGTTCTTCATGCTGAGGCCAATGCAATCTCCAAGGTCGCTCAGTCTGGCAACAGCAGTAAGGATGCAACTTTGTATGTTACCGCATCTCCATGTCTTGAGTGTGCAAAGCTTATCATACAGGCAGGCATAAAGAGGGTAGTATACCGAGACTCTTATCGCCTGACTGACGGAGTCGATCTTCTTCGCAGGGCGGGGATAGAAGTTGAACAGGTTGAAGAATAAAAAGATGAAGGATTCACGTTATACGCTGCTTACGGCCTGCCTCGGTGTGGTGATAGGTGTTCTTGCAACGATGATTGTGTTAAGAAAGCCACAGCAGGAACAGGTTGTCAAATTCGATGGTGACTATTCTGATTGGCGCAAGCTTAATCTTATCCTGCAGCAGGTCGAGAAAAATTATGTGGACACTATCGACTACAAGAGCATGACGGATGCTGCGATCGAGTCGGCATTGGCAGAACTTGATCCGCATTCCATCTACCTTCCGCCGGTGGAACTGACTGAGGCCGAGACCGAACTCTCCGGTAACTTTGAAGGAATCGGCATTACGTTCAATGTTCCAAGTGACACTGCGATAGTCTTGAGCGTGATACCTGGCGGCCCGTCTGAAAAGGCAGGCCTGATGCCGGGTGACAGAATCATAAAGGTCGATGAAAAGGTGATTGCAGGAACGAAGACCCCTCAGGACAGCATGATCCGCCGAATGAAGGGACCGTCAGGAACAAAAGTCAAGATCCTGGTCAATCGTGATGGAGAGCAGGTCGCATTCGATATCACCCGCGGAAAGATACCGGTACATAGTGTTGATGCTTCTTTCATGATCGACGGTAAGACCGGCTACATCAAGCTTGCAAAGTTCTCCAGAACCACATACAATGAATTCGTGACTGCTGCAGTCAGGCTCATGAGCGAGGGCATGCAGCATCTGATCTTCGACTTGAGGAGCAACTCGGGCGGATATTTCGATCAGGCTCTGCTGATCTCAAACGAGTTTCTTCCTAGAGGTGCCGGCATAGTATATATGGAAGGCCGCAACCGTAAACGTGAGGAATATAATGCTGATGGATCTGGCGTACTTCAGGATATCAAGCTTACGGTCCTCATCGATGAGGCAAGTGCTTCATCAAGCGAAATCGTAGCAGGAGCGATCCAGGATAACGACAGAGGAACGGTTGTCGGCAGAAGATCTTATGGAAAGGGCCTCGTACAGGAGCCTATATACTTTACTGATGGCTCGGGAGTGCGTCTTACGGTTGCACGTTTCCATACGCCTTCAGGACGTTGCATCCAGAAGCCGTACGACAAGAGTGAAGAGGAGTACATGTATGATCTGCTCGACCGATACGCACATGGCGAACTCGTTTCTGCAGACAGCATGAAGGTGGATACTACCGCTGTATACTACACAGTCAAGGGACGTAAGGTTTATGGCGGCGGAGGAATCATCCCTGACGTGTTTGTACCTATTGATACGACTCTTGCTACCAAATTCTATATACAGTGTAACAAGAAGGCCACATCGATGAGATTTGCTTCGACCATATTCGACAAGTATAAGTCCAAGCTCTCTAAGATAGATGATTTCGGTGAACTGGAAGATTATCTTGAGTCTATCTCTCTTGAAGAGCAGTTTGTGAAATTCGCGGTCAATGTAGATAAGATCCAGCCGGCAGAAGGTGAGTGGGAAGAGTCCAGGGAATACATGATGCCGCAGATTAACGGTCTTGTCGGACGATTCTCCAAGGTCGGCGAAGAAGCTTTCTACAGATTCTATCTGCCGATAGATGATGAGATTCAGACAGCTTTGCAAGGTGAGTGATTTCTTAAGAAATATATCTGATATGATTTTGGCAACAGTATGCGCTGTTGCTTTTTTCTCATGTAATAAAACACCAGAACCAGAACCTGAGCAGGTGGAGAGTGGGGTGAGGTTTAAAGCGCAGACCTCTTCCTTTCAATTCGTCAAGGGTGATCAGATTGCTGTTGAAGGTGCTGAAAGACCGTTTGCGGCGTTTGTGCAAGGCGAGGATGTCTTTTTTGTCGGTGACATAAAGCCTTCTGATAATTACTGTGCCGTATATCCTGCAGAGGCCTTGAAATATTTCAGCCCGACAGAACCTACTGTGGCGGTAATGACCATTCCTGTGGTGCAGAAGGCGGTCAAGGACCAGGTGCCGCATGCTCTCAGGTTGGCTGTCGGGGCGACATCTGATAAGGACAGATGTCTGGTTTTCGAAGAGAAGACCGCATATTTCAAATTTTCAATTGGTCCCGAGTCCGGCAATATCCGTTCTATATCGGTGATTTCGGATTCCGCTCCGCTGACTGGTGATATCTCGGTGATGTGCGATGGAGGCACAGATGTCTATCCGATGCCTGGGGCGGCGTATAATGTCTGTCTGACAGCTACGCGAGAGTATTTGGAACCTGGTGACTACTATATTGCTGTCCGTCCGACAGGAGCTACAGACCTTGATATTGCCTTTGAAGACGGTCAGGGACGTATTGCACTCCGGAGTACTGGGGTGTCTTTCTGTGATCCGGGTCAGGTAATCGACCTGGGAACAGCGGATGATCTGGTCTTCCAGTCAAGAGAAATCATCCCCGGCACCCGTACATTGATATACCAGGGCCCGAATCAGATGAGCTTTGATGTCAGTACTCTTTCCAGCAAGGAGGTTGAGGTCAATGTCCTTGAGGGCTCTCAATGGATGTCAGTGGTTCAGACCCGAGCGGTTACATCTCCAGTGTTCCGTATTTCATTGAAGGAAAATACCGGAACCACGAGGGTCGGAACCTTTGAGGTGAAGGCGCTGGACGGTGACTCAAGAATCATATACACATTGGTTCAATATGGCCAGGCGGGTATTTCGGACGAAGATACCGCCCGCAAGTCATTGGTTGATTTTTATGAGTCGACAAACGGACATGACTGGACCAACAGTCTCAATTGGTGTACCGATTTATCGCTGGATCAGTGGTATGGCCTTAGGATCAATGAATATGGCGAAGTTACAGGCATCTCCATGTACAATAATTCTCTTTCCGGAACTTTGCCTCAGAAGCTGGAAGGATTTGCGCCATGGCCTACCTTCAGCCTCTCCAGAAACTCAGTTGAGGGAAACATACCTTCATATATATATGGTATGAGCAGTGTCGAACTGACATATAATCGCTTTGAATCCATTTCTGATGTCGAGGATCCCGAGGAAGCTGTCGTACAGGCATTATATATATATGACAATCAGATAGAAGGTCAGCTTCCAGAGAAGGTTCCATTGATTTCTAACCTGTCCATCCTGGATGCCAGAAACAATAAATTCAGCGGCAGTATCCCTGAGTCTTATGGAAGACTCCTCGAAAGGGGAGGAACTCTCAGACTCAATGGCAACAATCTTACCGGACCGCTCCCAGAGTCCATTAGGACCAATCCGAAATTCAAGTCCAACCTCTGGAGCCACGTCCTCTTCCAGAATGGTGAAGGATTCGATTTCGATGATGTCGAGATATATGCAGGCACATCTGCATATGACCTCGATGGCAATCATCATGATGCGGGCGAGTACTACGGCATGAACCAATATACCCTGTATGTCGATCTTACTGGTTCGAAAACGTTATATGACCCAGTGATTCCGGTTCTGGACGGATGGTACAGGCAGTATTCGCAGGATGGATTCGGTATCATGGCTTATTCTTCGAGGATAATGGCTGATATTGACTATATCATGCAGAAACACAATCCTCAGTGGCAGTTCATCTCCGACAGACTTGCGGTTTTCCCGGAATCTAATGTAATCAATATGCTTCTTCTGGATCGCGAAGGCCGTGTGGTACTGAATCCTGTAAAGTCTGGTATGGACGATATCCTGAGCTTTCTCGAATCACAATTTGGTCCATACGCAGACGCTCCGGTGCCGGAACCTCCGACAGATGAAGAACAGCCCGAAGACGGAGCCGTGATAAGGCTTCAGGAGGCAGCGGAAGGAAACGGCATCGATATCGTGATCATGGGAGACGGCTATCAGGCAAGGTCCATAACCGATGGCACATATGAGGCCCTTATGCGCGAGACCATGGAATATTTCTTCGAGATAGAACCGTTCAGCAGCTACAGACATCTTTTCAATGTCTATTCCGTCAATGTGGTTTCGGGGAATGAGAATGCACTTGGAACCAGTTATGGTGAGGGAACTTCAATAATGGGAGACGATGCGAAGTGCTTTGAATATGCTGCTAAGGCGCTGAGTGACGGCAGGATGGACGATGCCTTGGTGATCGTGGTGATAAACTCCACAGAATTTGGAGGTTCCACATATATGTATGCTCCCAGGACTGAAGGTGACTGGGCCGGTGGCAGGAGCGTCTCATACATTCCTAAAGTCCAGAAGAAGATGGATTTCCGTGGCTTGATCCAGCATGAGGCTGCTGGGCATGGCTTTGCCAAGCTTGCAGACGAGTATGTGGGCAGTCCGGATGATCCGATAGCTCAATCCGAAAAGGATCGCAAGAAGGCAAATGAGAAGTACGGATGGTATAGAAACATTGACTTTACAGATGATCCGTTGACAGTAAAATGGGCACACATCCTTTCCGATGAACGATATGCACCCGAGCCGGAAGGCTTATATGAAGGAGCCTTGGGATATGGCTCAGGAGTCTGGCGTCCGACGTACACCAGCATCATGAAGGACAATCAGGGAGCCTTCAATGCTCCGTCTAGAGAAATCATCTGGTGCAGGATCCATAAGCTGGCATATGGCAGCGAGTGGAAACATGACTTTGAAGCTTTCGCCGAATATGATACAAAAAACCGTCTCCCGATTGAATGGTAGGAACCATGTCGGAAGACGGTTTGTCATTTATGTCATCAGTTAGAATAAAAGCAGGTAGGTCAGTGCTGCAAGCGCTCCTCCGAAGATCGGACCGGCAACAGGCACCCAGCTGTATCCCCAGCCGCTGTCTCTCTTGTTCTTCATCGGAAGTATTGCATGGGCGATACGTGGAGAAAGGTCGCGGGCAGGATTGATTGCATAGCCTGTGGCTCCTCCCAGGGACATACCGATTGCCATGATAAGGCAGGTTACAGGGATGGCACCGAGCTCTCCCATACCGATATGAAGGTGATGACCTTCAGCATCCAGGGTCGGAACGTTTGCATCGAATCCAAATACAAGGATCACGAAAATCAGCAGCCATGAAGCAAGAGATTCACAGAAGAAGTTCCTGATCTTATGACCTTCGATTGCGGGCATTGTGCAGAATGTTCCCAGCTTTGTGTCTGGGTCTTCAGTCGCATCATAATGGTCTTTGTAGAAAAGCCATACCAGCAGGGCTCCGGTGAAGCCTCCGAGCATCTGAGCTATCACGTATCCCGGAACTGCGCTCCAGGCCATTGTGCCCGCAAGCGCGCATCCGATGCTGACAGCCGGATTGAGATGGGCTCCAGATATAGAACCGGAGATAAATACTGCAACCATTACAGCAAATCCCCATCCCATTGTCACTACAACCCATCCTGCGCCCTTGGCCTTGCTTTTATTGAGGCTTGTCGCTGCGCATACGCCGTCTCCCAAAAGAACGAGCACGAGAGTTCCCAGGAACTCAAAAATGCATTTTGTCATCAGTGTAGTCATAGTCTATATGATTATTCGGTTAATGTTCTTCTGATTGCTTCGGCCCAGCCATCCCTGAGGTTCTGTACTGTTTCATCGTCTGCCTGCGGAGTAAACTCCCTGTCCACGCCCCACTGGCTCTTGATGTGATCTATGCTTTCCCAGTATCCAACGGCAAGTCCGGCCAGGTAAGCTGCGCCGAGAGCTGTTGTTTCTGTAACCTTCGGTCTGATGACTGATGTTCCGAGAATATCCGCCTGGAACTGCATCATGAGGTTGTTGACAGTGGCTCCTCCGTCAACCTTCAGCTCCTTAAGAGGACATCCGGCATCTTTCTCCATGGCCCTTACGATGTCCATGGTCTGGAAGGCTATGCCTTCAAGTGCGGCACGGGCGATGTGGCCTGCTGTCGTGCCTCGGGTTATTCCGTAAAGGCTACCCTTTGCGTGCTGGTCCCAGTGCGGCGCTCCAAGGCCTGTCAGGGCCGGCACGAAGTATACTCCACCGTTGTCCGGTACGCTGGTGGCGAGCTTTTCCACGTCCTTTGATGTCCTGATGATTCCCAGTCCGTCACGCAACCATTGTACTACCGATCCGGCAACGAAGATACTGCCTTCCAGGGCATAATTGACCTTGTCGCCGATCTTCCATGCGATGGTGGTGAGGAGGTTGTTTGATGACATGATAGGCTTCTCGCCGCTGTTCATGAGCAGGAAGCAGCCAGTGCCGTATGTGTTTTTTACAGAACCTGGCTCTGTGCACATCTGTCCGAAAAGAGCAGCCTGCTGGTCTCCGGCCATGCCCGCGATAGGTACTTCGTATGCGAAGATGGTTCCTTTGGTGTGTCCGTAAACTTCGCTTGAAGACTTTACCTGAGGCATCATGGATGCCGGGATGTTAAACAGCTCAAGCAGCTCCTTGTCCCACTCAAGGGTGTGGATGTTGAAGAGCATTGTTCTGGATGCATTGGTTACGTCGGTCACATGGACTTCGCCGCGTGTGAGCATCCATACAAGCCATGTATCTACAGTTCCGAACCTGAGTTTTCCTTCTTCTGCCTTCTGTCTTGCGCCAGGTATGTTCTCAAGAATCCAGTTGATCTTGGTCGCGCTGAAGTAGGCATCGATGATGAGTCCTGTCTTGCTGCGGATGGTGTCAATGAGACCTTCCTTCTTTTTCAGCCTGTCACAGAAATCAGATGTTCTTCTGTCCTGCCATACGATTGCGTTGTATACAGGTTCGCCTGTCTCCGCGTCCCAGACGATGGTGGTCTCTCGCTGGTTTGTGATGCCGATACCTGCGATGTTGCGGCCGTTGATGCCGATCGAGGTAATCGCTTCAGCGATGACAGAAGCCTGTGAAGACCATATTTCCATAGGGTTGTGCTCGACCCAGCCCGGTTTCGGGAAAATCTGGGTGAACTCCTTCTGTGATGTTGCCTTGATCTTTCCCTGGCTGTCAAAGATGATGGCCCTTGAACTGCTGGTTCCTTGATCAAGTGCAAGAATATATTTCTTCATGGTTAGAGTAATTGGTCAATCCTTTTGCAGATGAGTGTAGCTGAGGTTACTGAAACTACTTCAACCTCGCAGTAGTCTCCAGCCTTTTCACCTTTTGACGGGAATACACACATCTTGTTGTTGCTTGCCCTTCCGCAGAGTTCGTTCGGATTCTTCTTCGACGGTCCTTCAACGAGGACTCTGAGAGTCTTACCGATCTCCTTCTGGTTGCTCTTCAGGCTCATGCGTCCCTGAAGCTCGATGATCTGGTTCAGTCTCTCGGTCTTTACCTCGTACGGGATGTCGTCCGGATATTTCTTAGAAGCCAGTGTGCCGGGACGCTCGGAGTAGGCGAACATGAATGCCGAATCGAAGACAACCTGCTCCATGAGGGTGAGGGTGTCCATGTGGTCCTGCTCGGTCTCTCCGCAGAAGCCTGCGATCACGTCTGTTGTGATGCCGCAGTCAGGAATCACGCTGCGTATCTTCTCGACCCTCTCAAGATACCACTCTCTGTTGTACTTGCGGCGCATCTTCTCGAGCATGATGCTGCTGCCTGACTGTACAGGGAGGTGGATGTGCTTGCAGATGTTTCCGTACATGGCCATTGTGTAGATGACCTCGTCGCTGATGTCCTTAGGGTGTGATGTCGAAAATCTGACTCTAAGCTCAGGGTCAATCTTAGCGACCATCTCCAGGAGCTGTGCAAAGTTTGTGTTGTTGCTGCTGTTTTCCTTGTCGATCCAGTGGTATGAGTCTACATTCTGACCCAGGAGTGTCACCTCCTTATATCCTCTTTCCCAAAGATCTTTGGCTTCGTTTACGATAGTGAACGGATCGCGGCTGCGCTCGGCTCCACGAGTGTATGGTACGACGCAGTATGAGCATACGTTGTTGCAGCCTCTCATGATGGAGATGAATGCGGATACACCGTTCTTGTCGAGTCTTACCGGCTTGATGTCTGCGTATGTCTCTTCATGCGACAGAAGTACGTTGATCTGCGGTCTGTCTGGCGCGATGGCCTTGAGCAGTTCCGGTAGTGATCTGTATGAGTCGGGACCTGCAACGAGATCGACCTTTTCAAGGAGCTTTTCCTTCAGACGCTCTGCCATGCAGCCGAGAATGCCTATGATTACATCAGGACGAGTCTTCTTCTGAAGCCTGAACTGGTCGATTCTTCCCCAGATGCGCTGCTCTGCATTGTCTCTGATCGAACATGTGTTGGCAAGAATCAGGTCGGCCTCCTCGATGCTCTCAGTCAGGGAATACCCTTCGTCCTGGAGAATTGACAGTACGACTTCGCTGTCATTTACGTTCATCTGACAGCCGTATGTCTCTATATATACCTTCTTATTCATCTTTTATTCAGTCTTTTCTATGAAAGGACAAAGATAGGATTTTTAAACGAATATCTTTATCTTTGCATAATTGGAAATTTTTAAAAGATATAATAATGAGAAGACTGATTGTTCTCGTATTGGCGGCAATGCTCGTGACTTTTACCGGCTGTGGTAAGTTCAAGGAGATTAAAGTCAATTCAGTAAAGATGGAAAAAGTGAGCCCCTATGGCCTCAGAGGCTTGGAGGTGGGACTTGCTGTCGAAATCGACAACCCTGCCGTGCAGATAAAACTTTCAGACATGGAAGCGAATATCGAGTATTGTGGCAAGGTTCTTGGTAAGGTGACCGTCGATCCGTTCACAATGAAGGGACGTACTGTCGAGACATACCACCTGGATGCTACGGTGACCTTGTCAGAAAACGTATCCCTGTATGATATGCTGATGGTGCTTGACAAGAATTTCATGGACAAGTGCCTGGTCGATATCACAGTGAAGGGTAAGTTGAAGGGAGGTTTGTCGAAGACTATAACAAAGAACGATGTACCTTTGAAGAAACTCATGAAGTATGCAGACAAAAAGAAATAACCTTAAACTGATATTTGCTCTGGTTCTGTCTGTCCTTCTGGCTCCGCAGACTGTTTCGGCACAGGAAAATGTGGCTCCCGAGGGATATGAATATGTGGACTCGCTGGTTTATGTAAAGATAGTGGCAGTGGATTCTTTATATGTCGGAGTTGATGTTTTCGATCTGGACATCGTTCAGTCTGAGACTATTGCATCATCCATGAGACATCATATCAAGACAAACCCCGGCAGAACCATAAGCGGATATAGAGTCAGAATATTCTTCGATAATAAGCAGACGGCTCGAGTTGAGTCTGAAAAGGCGATCAGCAAATTTGAGAAGATGTTCCCGGATGTTTCGGCTTACAGGACATATTCCAATCCGTATTTCAAAGTGACTGTGGGCGACTGCAGGAACAAGTCTGAAGCCATGATTCTTCTGAACCGTATCAAGAAGGCATTTCCAAGCGCATTTGTCGTTAAGGAGAACATAGCTTTTCCTGTCCTAGATAAGGATAACGCATATAGGATTGACACAGTTCAGGTGCTGCGTCCGATCCGTCAGCAGTAATAATTCTAATATATTAGTAGTGTATGTTAAAGCAAGGGTTAGAACTCAAGCAGACCCAGAAACTGTCTCCGCTTCAGATCCAGACAATCAAGCTGATCGAGCTTCCTATACAGGAGCTGGAACAGCGCATCCGTAAGGAACTGGAGGAGAATCCTGTTCTGGATGAAGATCTTCCTAAGGACAAGGAAGAAGACGGTGAGGCTCCAAGAGAAGTCTCTCTCTCGGAATATAAGGAGGATGACAGCATCCCGAGTTACCGCCTGCGCTCTGACAACTACTCAAAGGATGAGCGTCCTCAATATAATACATTCTCGGTCAAGGAGAGTTTTACTCAAAGTCTGCAGGAACAGCTCGGCTACAGAAATCTTACCGAGCACCAGTATGCGGTGGCATCTTTCCTTATCGGCAGTCTTGATGATGACGGCTATCTGCGCAGAAGCATAGACAGCGTTGTGGATGATCTTTCGTTCAGGGCCAATATCGAGACTAATGAGGAAGAGGTGCTGGAGATGCTGAAGGTGATTCAGGAATTCGAGCCTTCAGGTGTCGGTGCCCGTGACCTTCGCGAATGCCTGCTTCTTCAGATCAAGCATTGCAGGAAGACTCCGGAGGTTGAGATCGCAGTAAAGATACTGAAGAATCATTTCCATGAGTTCACCAGCAAGCATTTTCAGAAGATCATGACCCGCATGAACATCACTGAGCAGCAGCTTAAGGCGGCTATGTCGAAGATTCTGAAGCTCAATCCTTCTCCAGGCGGTCAGATCGATGATTCATACGCAGACCAGGCCCAGCAGATCGTGCCCGACTTCGTGCTCGAGTACCGCGACGGAGAACTTGACCTTTCGATGCCTCGTTTCTCAATACCGGAGCTCAGGGTGAATAAGAAATATGCGGACCTGCTTATCGATGCAGCCAATTCTTCGGAGCGCGAAAAGAAGGAGGCAGCGGCCTTCGTCAAGAAGAAGCTTGACTCGGCGAAGTGGTTCGTAGAGGCGATAAAGCAGCGTCACCATACCCTTTCCAGCACCATGCAGGCCATCATCGACTATCAGCGTGAATACTTCATCGATGGTGATGAGACCCACCTCAGACCGATGGTACTGAAGGATATTGCCGAGAAGACAGGCTTTGATATATCCACCATTTCTCGCGTGGTGAACTCCAAATACATAGAGACTCACTTCGGAATATACTCGTTGAAGTATTTCTTCTCGGAGGGTATGGAGAATCAGGATGGCGAGGAGGTCTCTACCCGCGAGCTCAAGAAGGCTCTTCAGGAATGTGTGGACACAGAGGACAAGCATAAGCCGCTTACCGATGACGAGCTTGTGGTCAAGATGACCGAAAAGGGCTACAAGGTTGCGCGCCGAACCATTGCAAAGTATCGCGATCAGCTCGGAATTCCGAAGGCAAGACTTCGTAAGGAGCTTTAAAAAAGTTTTAAAACTTTAAGAAAAGTCATAGAATTTTAAAATAAAGAAAAATCAGTACCGCTTTCGTCACATTTTCTGTGCGGAAGCGGTTTCCTTATATACTTTTGTTTCACCATTTTCATTTCGACTGAACGGAGTGAATGGAGAAATCTATGAAGTTAAAGGAACTGAACAAACAGGAGCGCCCCCGCGAGAAGATGATCTCTCGTGGGGCGGGTGCTCTGACAGACGTCGAACTGCTGGCGATCTTGTTGCGCACGGGTACTTCGACACATAACGTGGTGGACGTTGCACGTGAGCTTCTTCGTGCAGCCGATGACCGGTTGGGAGGCGTCGCGGCCATGTCCTTGGACAGGCTGCGGCAGGTGGATGGGATAGGGCCGAGCAAGGCGGTTGCCGTGGCTGCCGCTTTTGAGCTGGGACGCAGGCTGGCACTTGAGGTCGGGATGGAAAATGTGCCGCGGATGGATTCTCCTGCAAAGGTTTATAGAATCATGCTTCCTTTGCTCAGGGATATTGACCACGAGGAGTGCTGGGTGCTGTTTCTCAATAAGTCCAACGGCCTCATTTCCAAGGAGAGGATGACCTCCGGAGGACAGGATTTTACTGTGATGGATAAGCGAGTTGTTGTCCGGCGTGCCCTTGAGAAGAAGGCTGTCAGTGTCATACTCGTGCATAATCACCCGTCAGGCAATGCCATGCCGAGCGTTGAGGACATCAATCAGACCCGTGACCTGGGGCGTGCCCTGTCGGCCTGCGGGCTTCAGCTGCTGGATCATGTGATAGTGGCCGGAGCAAGCTATTACAGCTTTTCGGATGAGCAGGTGGTCGAGTCGCCCAGGTCCAGGACTGTCCGGCTTGTGGCTGAAAAATTTTGATGTCCTGAAAAATAAGGATATATTTGTAAGGATATTAAAACCCCATTGAAATGAAAGTCATCAACCTCGGAGAGAATAATTCTATCCTGAACAAGTTCGTTGCGCAGATGCGTGACAAGGATGTCCAGAAGGACAGCATGCGTTTCCGCAGAAACCTTGAGAGACTCGGCGAGATCTTCGCATACGAGATCAGTAAGACGCTGAACAATTCTGCAAAGCAGTTTGTGACCCCTCTCGGCATCGCAAACATCCCTACATACGATGAGAAGATAGTCGTTTCGACAATCCTCAGAGCAGGACTTCCGCTGCATCAGGGTATCCTGAACTTCTTTGACGATGCTCAGAACGCATTCATCGCAGCATATAGAAAATACGACAAGGGAGAAGACTTCCATATCGAGATCGAATACGCAAGTACGCCTGACCTTGAGGGCAAGACCCTGATTCTCGCTGATACCATGCTCGCGACAGGTGCTTCTCTTGAGATCGCATATAAGAGACTCTGCGAGGAGGGCACTCCATATCACACTCATCTTGTCTGCCCGATTTCCAGCGCATACGCAGTGGAGTATCTTCAGAAGCATCTCCCTGAAGAGGGTGTGACTCTCTGGGTGGCAGCCATCGATGAAGAGCTGACAAGTCACTCATACATCGTTCCGGGCCTCGGCGACGCCGGCGACCTTGCCTATGGTGAGAAGAAATAACAACTTTTTGCCTTGATTGAGCTAAGGCAATCTCATAGTTGAGAAATGAAACAGGCATTCAGTCCCTGGGTCTGAATGCCTGTTTCTGTTAAATAAGATCTTAAAGCCCAGGGGCGGACTTTCAAATAAGGACTCAACGGACCATCCCGGTTGATTCCAGTCCATACAATCAACCCACTGTGCACCTGCCGTACAATCTACCTCGATGTTCGAAGGGTCAGAAAATATGTTCGAAGGGGCAGACATATAAATGCCACAATCCTGTCAGCATCCTATCCGCAGCAGGCAAGCGTATACGCCAGCTGCGGTGCGATGTATCCCGAAAAGTACAGGTAACCCGAACCCACGGGTTCTTTATCCCACTATACGACAAAAGGAAGTCTTGCGACTTCCTTTTTGGGTGCCCAGTGGGATTCTTTCGCTTCGCTCAAGCGACTTTGTCGATTACGAACCCACGGGTTCTTCATCCCACTATACGACAAAAGGAAGTCTTGCGACTTCCTTTTTGGGTGCCCAGTGGGATTCGAACCCACGACATTCAGAACCACAATCTGACGCTCTAACCAACTGAACTATGGGCACCATGTTGATTTGAGGACTGCAAAGATACGTATAATTTTCAAATCTGCAATACCTGAAGTGAAAAAATCTTCATATCTTTGTGGATATGAGTAAACGTACTAAGATTATAATTGCGATATTGCTGCTGGTTGGCCTGGCGGTATTGCTGTATTTTATTTTCAGAAGCCCGGAGGAAAAGCCGAAAACCAAGCCCGCGGAGCAGGTTGTACCTGAGACAAGTGTGACTGAGGAACTGACATCTGGTGAGGTCGCAGAAGCTTCGTGCGGATGGCTGGAGATTCCAGCGGACGAGGGGGCTTCGGAAGGTGAGCACGTCGTGACCCATTATGCGCAGATGGGAGGACGCTCGCAGAGAAACTACACCCTTCTCTATGATTCGGATAGGTATGCCGCCATTTGGGTGGCCTATCCTCTGTGCTCTGACCACATGGCCACTGGTCGTGAGGAGGACTGGGGATACGATCCTCAGATACCGGAAGAAGAGCAGACCAGCGTCCGCAGTGGATATGGCGCTTCTGTTCCGACAGTGAATTATCCGAAGAATTTCTATGCGCGTGGTCATCAGCTTCCGAATGCCGACCGCAGCGGTGTGGCTGAGATGATGGCGCAGACATATTATTCCACAAACATGACCCCACAGATCCAGAACGGTTTCAACGGAGCCATCTGGGCAAAGCTGGAGGAGGCGGTAAGAAGCGCAGTGCCCGAAGGGGATACTTTATATGTGGTGACAGGAGCTGCTTTCTCCCGTCTGGGATCGAATGATGCGGTAAAGACAGTGGTCAATAAGAATGACAAGAAGGAACTCCCGGTGCCGAACTACTATTGGAAGGCGCTACTGAAGGTCAAGCGCGAAGCCGGAGTCTTGGTCGCGGCTCAGACTGTCGGCTTCTGGCTGCCCCATGATGACCTGAAGGGACACTCGTATGCTGACTATGCAGTGAGTGTCGACCAGATAGAGGAGTGGACCGGACTTAACCTCTTCCCAAATCTGCCGGACAACTTGGAAACCCAAGCAGAGAGCCTCTCGGTATGGCCTTCTTTCCAATCTTATTGATTTGCTATCTAATGATATAGACGATACAATCGAACGCCAGTGGATGCCCACTGGCGTTTTTACGTAAATGCCCTAAAATTTGTGAAAATAAAATTGGTCAACTAGTTAATAAAGTGTACCTTTGCGCTTTCGCAAAATTCCCAACGAAAAATATTAAAAACTATAACTTTATGAATCAAAACAAAACTTTTGACATGGGGGGGGCAACCTACGAAACCCCAACCATAACAACCCTCGAATTCCAGGCCGAAGGCGTGCTGTGCGGAAGCGGTAATTTTGGTATCAAAGACTGGGAGAACGACGACGATTCTCTCGATTTCTAACATTAACCCTAAAAAATGAAAATGAACATGAAAAAGATTATTTCTTGGGGTATGATGTTGGCAGCCGCATTTACCCTTACAAACTGCGCAAAAGAAATTGACGCTCCAGTTCAGGAGCCAGAGTCAGTTGGTTATCCATTTGAGATCATCGCATCTACAGTCGACACAAAGACCGTTAATGACGGTATGCACACAAAGTGGGAGTCAGGTGATAAGATTAATGTATTCCATGCTCTTGGTGAGTATACAGAGTATGTTAACGATGGTGCTTTCACTGTTTCAGATGTTGAGGCAGGTGTATTTACCGGAACAATTCAAGATGAATTGGATGTGGAGGAGGAGTACGACTGGTATGTGCTTTATCCATACAATGCGAAAGTAACTACTCCAGGTTCACAGACAGCTGGATATACTTACATTGGATATAGCACCGGTTTGAACCAGACTGGTTATAATAGCATGGCTTCTTTGAAGGGAAGTGTTTGTCCGCTTTATGGAACAGCTAAATATGCTGGTGTTCGTCCTGAAATTACAATGAATCACCTTTCTTCAATTATTGCAATCAATGTAACTAATCAGAATGAAGAGCCGCTTACAATTACTACAGCATCATTCACAGCTCCTGAAGATATCGTAGGTTCATACTTCATCGATATTACTGGTGAATCAGTTGTTTATACACCAAGCGACGCAAATTATGTAAAGAACACAGCTGTTGTTAATGTAACGTCTGGTGCTACAGCTCTCGCCCAGGGAGAGTCTGCAATCCTTTACGCTGCAATAAAGCCATTTACAGCTGCTGCAGGTCAGAAGCTTACTCTTTCAGTTAATGGATATTCAAAGGATATAACTATCCCTAATGACAAAAACGTAACATTCACAGCAGGTAAGATCAAGACTTTGAACTTTGCTTATGATAA
>JAZOPY010000033.1:0-29260 GCA_045655825.1 Candidatus Cryptobacteroides sp.
CAAGCTCATCCTCAACGAGGATGCTCTCCGCGCTGACCTTGAAAGGAACTGGGCTGTGGTTGCAGAGGCGATCCAGACAATCCTCCGCAGAGAAAATTACCCGAACCCTTACGAGACGCTCAAGGCGCTGACTCGCACAGGCGCGGGCATCAATCACGAGGTCATCGCAGAATTCATCGAGACCCTCGAAGTTTCAGAATCAGTAAAGGAGGAACTCAGAGTCATTACTCCTTGGACCTACACCGGTTTCTAGGGACTGTCATCCCAGACAATAACAACGTCATCCCCGACTTGATCGGGGATCTATTCAATTATATAGACATCTTCGCCAGGGGCTGCAAAATTATATTGCTCTCTGGCGAATTTTTCTAATGTATCCAGATTGGACTCACGCTGATCAATAACCATGTCCATCTTGTCTATCTCATTGCGGTAGTACTCGATCTGGGCATTCTGATTGCGGTATTCCTTCTTGGCATCAATCCAATGGAAGATTGTATTTCCGTCACCCCAAAGCCATGACCATGTGAAATACAATATCCATAATGTGACGAACCATACGAACCAACGGTTACCGCCGGTATATAAATTCTTTATCTTTTGCCAAATTTCCATAATAAATACCCGATGTATCGACAAAAATAGTTATTTTTGAGAGATTTTTTAACAATCTGAATAATAACACTCTAAAATAATTAACATGAAACCTACACTATTGGTACTTGCTGCCGGTATGGGCAGCCGCTACGGCGGACTCAAGCAGATGGACGGACTTGGTCCAAACGGAGAGACAATCATCGACTATTCAATCTACGACGCTGTAGAGGCCGGTTTCGGCAAAGTAGTTTACATCGTACGTGATTATTTCAAGGAAGAAATGATCAAGCATGTTCACGAGAAGTACAGCAATGTAACATGTCCTGACGGAGAGCCGCTTAAGTTTGAATTCGTGACCCAGGAGCTCAATAAGATTCCTGAGGGATTCACACTCAACCCAGAGCGCGAGAAGCCATGGGGTACAGCTCACGCAGTGCTCATGGCAGCAGACGTTATCAACGAGCCTTTCGCTGTGATCAACGGTGACGACTACTACGGAAAGCATTCGTTCAAGGTTCTCGCTGACTGGCTCAAGGCTCACGAGGGCAAGACCGGAGAGTACTGCCTCGTAGGTTTCGAGCTCCAGAACACACTCTCAGAGTCTGGCGCAGTTTCAAGAGGCATCTGCACAACTGGAGCAGACGGATTCCTTACAACTGTAGTCGAGCACCACAAGATCGCACGCGCAGAGGACGGAAAGGTATACGGTGAGAACAGCAACACAGGAGAGACTGTTGAGGTCGACGGACTTGCAAACTGCTCTATGAACATGTGGGGTTTCACTCCAGACTACTTCGCAAAGAGCGCAGAGATCTTCAAGACATTCCTTGCAAAGAGCGGACAGGAGCTCAAGTCCGAGTTCTACATCCCTTACGCTATCGACAGCATGATCAAGGACGGAACAGGAAAGACAGAAGTCCTCACAACATCATCGCGCTGGTTCGGAGTGACATTCAAGGAAGACAGACCTGGAGTTGTCGCAAAGTTCCAGGAATTTGCAGATCAGGGAATCTATCCAACACCTTTATATAAATAATGGGATTTTTCAAAAGACACACGAGAAGAGGTTCATACGACCTCTTCTCTACTTATAATCACTTCATGCCTGGATTCATAGATCTGGTATGGGTGATTCTGCTGTTTATTGTCGGAGCCTTTCTGGGATCGCTGCTCCTGAGCGCATTCATATTGAGCGGCTTTGAAGATATGGCAAGCAAATACGGAATGCTGATCGCCTACCCTCTCATGTTCATTCCGGCAATGCTCTATGCATCGGCAAAAAGCAGACGTGAAGACGGATTCTCAGACGGATATGCCCTGGACAACAATAACTTCGGCAAGCATCGAGGCTACACCATGGCCTTTGCAGCCGTCATCATGAGCATCGCAACAGCATACGTCATCGAACCCGTAAGCATGCTTCTTCCGGAAATGTCAGAGGAGATGGCAAAGATGATGGAGAACATGCTGAACGGTCCTGCATGGGTAACACTCATCTCAGTATGTATATTTGCTCCGTTCTTCGAAGAATGGCTGTGCCGTGGAGTCGTGCTCAGAGGAATGCTGAAGCATGTAAAGCCAGTTTGGGCGATCATCATCTCGGCTCTGTTCTTCGCTCTGATACACATGAACTTCTGGCAGGCTGTCCCAGCTTTCCTGATGGGCCTTGTGTTTGGATACGTATACTACAAGACCGGATCGCTCAAGCTCACCATGCTCATGCACATGGTCAACAACGCCATGGCATTCACAGTAAGCCAGATCCCTGCACTCAAGGAAGCAGAATACTTCACAGACGTTCTTTCACCATGGGCCTATGGCGTAGTCTATGCCGCCGCTGTGATTGCGTTAGCATCCGGCATCATACTCCTCAAGGGTATTCCGCAGAAGGAAGGTGACCTCGGCGGCTGCAGAAAGATAAAAAGCCTGTTCTAAAGACCAAGGCTCGCGGCCATCGATTCGGCCTGCTGGAGAGAATCGAGCTTACCGACGTCTATCATATGGAGTTCCTTTGCGGGGACTCCATATATTTTATGTTCCGCACAGATTGAAAGGTAGAAGTCGATTATAGGGAAACGAGGATTATCCGAATACTTCTCCATCACCTCAAAGACCCTGTCCGACATGATATGAATACCGGAAAAGGCCATCCTGACGCATCCGGAAGGGTTCAGTCCCCCGTATGGAGAACGCACCTCCCCTGTCTTGACATTTGTCCAGCCGACAAGCCGCATGGTCTCGGGATCGAACAGCAGGTAACGTGAAGTCTCGCGTTCACTTACCAGCAGAGCAGCCATAGCATCTTCCGGGAAGGAGCGTTCGAACCATTCGAGGTCGATATCGGAAAGTATATCGACATTGTGGATCAGAAACCTCCCGCATCCGTCCAGATGCTGACGTGCGTGAAGAATGCCTCCACCGGTCTCCAGAAGTTCCTGTCTCTCATCACTGACCTTTATGCTCATGATATCCTGGCAAGCAACCCATTCTTCGATCTTGTCTGCAAAATGGTGCACATTCACTACGGCCTCCTCAATGCCCGAGGCCTTCAGCTTTCTTACGACGTGCTCAATAAGAGGACTTCCTCCAACGGGCACCAAAGCCTTTGGAAGCGTATCGGTTATTGGTTTCAGACGGGTGCCAAGTCCCGCCGCAAATATCATGGCTTTCATAATACAGTGTCGATTCCTTGTTCTCTGTGGATGAGACGGACACGTATGTCCGGATATTTCTGTGAAAGATGAGCGGCAACATGTTCAGCGCTATATACCGAGCGGTGCTGGCCTCCGGTACAGCCAAAACTGACCATGAGGTTTGAGAAGCCGCGACGGCGGTATGTATCCACATGTGCATCCACCACCGCATAGACATGGCTGAGAAACTCCGTGATCTCTCCATCATCCTCCAGGAACCTTATCACCGGCTCATCGCGTCCCGTCAGTTTCTTGTACGGCTCGTATCGTCCCGGATTATGGATGGAGCGGCAGTCGAAGACATATCCGCCACCGTTTCCCGACGGGTCATGAGGGATGCCCTTCATATATGAGAAACTGTAGACCTTCACTTCAAGGATTCCTTCCGGGCGCTCATCCTTTGCAAAACGAGGAAGTTCGACGAGTTCTCTGAGGACCTGAGTAAGATATGGATATTCGGCAAATCCATCGGCCATCATTTCCTTTAGTTCAGAGATGGCGGCCGGAATGCTGGTGACGAAATTTGTCTTATGCTCCACCCATCCTCTGAACCCATAGGCTCCAAGGACCTGAAGTATACGGAAAAACACAAAGAGACGCAGGCGGTCCTCAAAGCACTCTCTGTCCACTTCCATGTATACCTTCAAGGCATCCAGATAGGCATCAAGCATGAGTCTTTTCTGCTCGCCACTGAAGCCGGCACGGGCATGCCATGCAAAAGATGCGACATCGTAGTATATCGGACCGCGACGTCCACCCTGAAAATCAATAAAGTACGGATCTCCATCATGAACCATTACGTTGCGGGCATTGAAATCCCTGTAAAGGAAGGTATCCGAATCCTCCTTCAGCAACGCATCCGCAAGATTTTCAAAGTCATCCTGGAGCTTCACCTCATTGAATTCCAGGCCGGAAGGCTTGAGGAAACAGTATTTGAAGTAGTTCAGGTCGAACATCACCATACGCCTGTCGAAAGAAGGCTGAGGATAGCATACCGAAAAATCAAGTCCCTGAGCACCTTCGAACTGAATCTTCGGCAACATCGACATGGCCTTGCAAAGAAGAGCATCATCCTTGGTGCCGAACAGGATGCTGTCTCCAAGGTCCTGCTGCAGATATGCGGACATGTCGTCACTGACTGCATAGACTTCCGGCACGCTGATGCCTTTCGAGCGGAAATGCCTTGCTATTGTCAGAAAAGCCTTGTTCTCCATGACATCGGTCCCGACAACCCCAATGCATGTACCCGCATCAGAGGTCATCCTATAATATCTGCGGTTGCTGGCAGAACCCGTAAGAGGGGTGCAGATTACCGGAGGGACGCCAAATAATGAAATGTATAATGATTCCAGTGTTTCCATACGAGAAATTATTTGCGAATTTAAGAAATTGTCAGAGAAAAAAGATTAAATTTGTTGGATTTAAATTCAGTAAAGCATGCTTAATTACGCATATTGCTCGGACAAGTACCAGTACACAATGGGAAAGTCATTCCATGACAGCGGCATGAAAGACCAGCGCGCCGTCTTCAACATGTTTTATAGAAAGGCCCCGGAAAACAACAACTGGGCTGTGGTCAGCGGAATCGACGAGGTCATCGAGATGATAGAGAACCTCGGCAACATGGATCCAGCCTTTTTTGAAAAGTTCCTTCCGGGAGAAGAATACAGAGATTTCAGAGGATACCTGTCTGCCATGAAGTTCACAGGCACAGTGTACGCCATGCGTGAGGGCGAGATAGTATTTCCAAACCAGCCCATAATCATAGTTGAAGGACCTCTCATTGAAGCGCAGGTGCTTGAGACTCCTATGCTCTGCATAATGAACCACCAGATGGCTGTCGCGACAAAGGCTTCAAGAGTCTGCCGCGCAACCAACAGACCTGTCAGCGAATTCGGATCCCGAAGAGCACACGGCCCATGGGCCGCGACATATGGAGCCAAGGCCGCGATCATCGCCGGCTGCAGCGCGACCTCAAACATCCTGACCGGTGCAATGTTCGATTACGGTTCGACTGGAACCATGGCCCACAGCTATGTAACCTCATTCGGATGCAGCGTCCAGGGAGAATACAATGCATACGACACTTACATAAAGACACATAAGGGAGAGCCCCTTATCATGCTCATTGACACTTATGACACCCTCAAGTGCGGCATCAGGAATGCAATTAAGGCTTTCAAGGCAAACGGTATCGACGACAGCTATAAGGCAGGATACGGCGTACGCCTTGACAGCGGCGACCTCGCATACCTTTCTGCCGAGTGCCGCAGGATCCTTGATGAAAACGGGCTTACCAAATGTAAGATTTTTGCAACAAACTCACTTGACGAATACCTCATCACGGATCTCGAGCGCCAGGGTGCATGCATAGATTCATACGGAGTGGGCGATGCAATCGCCACCAGCAAGGCGAACCCATGCTTTGGAAACGTATACAAACTCGTAGAGATCGACGGGGAAGCAGTCCTGAAACGCTCGGAGGATAAGATAAAGCTCATCAACCCGGGTTTCCAGATCACATACAGAATCATGATCAACGACCCGTCAAAGGGAGACATCTACAAGGTTGACGTGACCTGCCTTCGCGGTGACGAGCTCAGCAGAAAGATCGAGGCCGGAGAGGAATTCACCGTATGTGACGAGTTCGACCGCTACAAGACCAAGACATTCCTTGCGGGAGAATACACCGTACTTACGCTCCAGCATAAAGTGATGGAAAACGGCAAGAGATGCGTTCCGTTCCACACACTGATGGAGAAAAAAGAATACTACAACACCACCCTCAACCACTTCAGTCCGAGCGAGCGCCGACTTATAAACCCACATTATTATAAGGTAGACATTTCGGATGACCTATACAATCTGAAGATCGGTATCCTGAACAGGTTGAACAAAGAAATTAAGGAATATGAAAAATAGCGCCCTGGTTGTCGTGGACATGCTCTATGACTTCATCGACGGAAGCCTTGCATGTCAGAATGCAGAAAATGCTGTCAGGAACACCATTAGGTTTATTGATTCCCAGACCAAAGGTCAGGGAGGAGAAGAGCATGAGATCCTTGACACCTTCCCTATCCTTTTCATTCGTGACCACCATCCTGCAGACCACTCATCATTCAAGGAGCAGGGCGGCATCTGGCCGTCACATTGCGTAGCCGGCACCCGCGGCGGCGAAATTCATGAGGCACTTCTGCCATACGTGTGCGAAGAACTGACCTTTGACAAAGGATGCTGCAGGGAGACAGAACAGTACTC
Source organism: Candidatus Cryptobacteroides sp. (assembly GCA_045655825.1). GTDB lineage: Bacteria > Bacteroidota > Bacteroidia > Bacteroidales > UBA932 > Cryptobacteroides. The sequence continues at coordinate 6,549 of JAZOPY010000033.1, forward strand.
CGGTTTCGAAGGGGTGAACGCTGCAGAGCAGTCATTGGGAGAAATCCTCGAATTACTTGACGCAACCGACGTATATGTCTGCGGCATCGCCACAGAGTACTGCGTTCGCAACACCTGTGAAGACCTCCTGAAGGCCGGGCACAAGGTACATCTGCTTAAGGACTGCCTCGCCTACGTTGACCACGCCGGTCATCTCAAGGCTCTTGAGGAGATGGCAGCGGAGGGCATAGGTATTGAATAATAAATAATTATTCGTACCTTTGCAGGCTTGGTATGAAGAATTTTTTGGCTAAAATATGGATTCCCACATTGTTGGTGGCAGTGGCTGCAATGCAGTCATTCGGCATCGACATAAGCCGTGCAATATCATACCGATGGGCCTCAGACTCGCTTTCAAACGCATCGACTGTCGACACCACTCAATTGGATTCGATCCAGATCGACACCCTGTCAGATACCCTCAGAAGGCCTGACACACTTAAGCTTGCAGACACACTTGAACTGTCTGACAGCCTCATGGCAAAGCCGGAAGCCGACACTTTGTTCATTTCGGCACGAGACACCATCAAGATTCCTGACTCGCTGCAGTTCACAGATCCATTCTTCTATAAATATTATATAGCAGTAAAGGATTCAACAACCAGATTCCAGGTACGTGACTCGCTCCTTCAGGCAGGAGACACCCTCGAATTATACCGTCTCGACTCCTTATATATAAAGGACTCAACCGAGGTCGCTATAGCCAAGCACAATGCGTGGTATGCGTCACTCAGCCGAAAGGAACGCAGAAAATACGATGCAGAGCAGAAACTGCCGGAACTTATTGCAGCTGCAAACCGCAAGATGGCCATCAAGGACAGCATCCGTGCATACAAGGACAGCGTGATGGAAAACACTCCGCGAATCCTGCAGACATTCGCATTCCCGGACTCAATGCAGTACAAGAGGATCGTGACATGGACCCACGACAGGGACTTCCACGACCTTGTAGGCCTGCGTGACCAGTCTCCTGACTCATCGTTTAATGTGAACTTCCACGAATATCCTTTCTTCAAGCAGGATGTCAACGCCACATGGTTGGGAGTAGCAGGTTCGCCTGCAGAGCTGTACGACTACTTCAAGAGGCAGGAGGAGGACAACGCCATCTTCTATACTCCATACCAGATGTGGAGCTACACACCTGAAACTCTTCCGCAGTACAACACCAAGACTACATACACAGAGCTTGACTACTACGGAACCCTTTTCGCCAACAAGGAAAAGGAAGAGTCAAACATCAAGGTACTCACCACACAGAACATCACTCCCGAGCTGAACATCATGCTTCAGTACCATAGATTCGGCAGCAACGGTATGCTCAAACGAGAGGATGTCAACAACCGCAATGCCGTAATGGCCGCGAATTACACAGGCAAGAAGTACCTGATGCACGCCGGATATATCTACAACAGGATCAAGAAGAGCGAAAACGGTGGAATCAAGGATCTGATGTGGATCCGAGACACTACAGTAGATGCCCGAGAGATTGACGTATACCTGAAGGATGCCGGAAACGACTTGAAGAAGAACACCATCTTCATCGACCAGAGCTATAGGATTCCGCTTTCGTTCCTTGACAAGGAAGTACGCGCTGAAAAGAAGTTGAGGAAGCAGGAAGACCTCAAGCTCGACAGTCTCATGACAGCCGGAGATTCTGCAGCCATAGCTGACTATCAGATGGCAATTGAAGCAAGAAGATCCCGCAAGGAAGAGACTTCAATGGATACCCTCAAAACAGAAATCACGACGGCATTCATCGGCCACAGCAGCGAATACAGCGTCTTCCGCAAGACCTATATGGATAACATATCGAGTTCCGACACCGAGGGAAGGCAGTTCTACGGAGACCGTTTCTACCTGAATCCGACCACCAGCCACGACTCATTGCGAGTGATGAAGTTTGAAAACAAGGTATTCATCCGCCTTCAGCCTTGGAAGAGTGACGGCATTGTATCCAAGCTCGACGTAGGTCTGGGAGACAAGCTCCTGAACTACTTTGCGTTCAAGCCTTCTGATTATGTCGAAGGACGCAGCAATGTTGTACAGAACTCACTGTACCTGTATGCCGGCGCACAGGGACAATACGACAAGTATCTGCATTGGAATGCAAAGGGGCGCTACACCTTCCTTGGCCATGAAATCAACGACTTCATGCTCGAAGGAAACCTGACATTCAATGCATATCCGTTCAGAAGAGACCGAAAGAGTCCGCTCACCCTGAACGTTCACTTCGAGACTTCGCTTAAAGAGCCTGACTACTACCAGCAGCACCTTTATACAAACCATTTCAAGTGGGATAACAGCTTCAGCAAGATATCCACAACAAAGCTGGAGGCAGCGCTTCATATCCCACGCTGGCAGATGGACGCGACATTCGGATATGGCCTGCTGAGCAATAACATCTACTACGACACAGATGGAATCGTGCAGCAGAACAGCAAGCCGATGAGCATCATCTCCGCTTCGCTGCGCAAGGATTTCAGGCTTTGGAAGTTCCATTTTGAAAACAGAGCATCACTGCAGTTCTCGTCCAATACAGACGTCATGCCGTTGCCCCTGCTGTCACTGAATCTGAGATACTACTTCCAGTTCGACGTTGTGAAGAACGTCATGAAGATGCAGATCGGAGCAAACGGAATGTTCACGACCAGATGGTATGCCCCAGGATATAATCCGGTGCTGGGTGTGTTCCACAACCAGTTCGACGAGAAGTTTGGAGGATGTCCATACATAGACGCATTTGTAAACATACAGTGGAAGAGATGCAGCATATTTGTTAAGGCCATAAATGTCAACATGGGATGGCCGGCAAAGAAGGCTGACTATTTCACAGCAGCAGGTTATATAAACTCGCAGCGTGCATTCAAGTTCGGAATCACATGGCCATTCTATGTGTTCTCGAAGAAGAATGCATCAATGTCGAGCGGAGGCGGCACTTCGAACGCGGGAGGCGGAAGAAGTGCAGGAGGCTCTTCTATGCCGAGCGCGCGACAAGGAAACAGAAGATAAGAATGAAAGTATTAAGATTTAGTATAATAACCGTACTTTTAATGATAGGATGTCCCTTACATGAAAGCGGACACACGCACACAGAAAGTACAGTAGACATGTTCCACTTTTCAGGAAAAACAATCATTTGCGGAATAGACCTGGGTAAGGACATGAGAGGCGGCCACGGACTGGAAACCGGTTTTGCATACCAGATGCTGAAAGACTTTGCCCGTGACCACAACTGCAACATCAGGATTGTAACCGGTGATAAAAACGCAGACTACAAGGAAGATCTCAAGCAGGGCAATATCGACATGCTTATGATCCACCATGAAGACGTCCTCGGGGACAATGATATTATTCTCTCAAGCAATATCATAGACTGTTCGGCGCTGGCCGTTCGCAGCGGAAAGGAAGGACACATGCGCGAGATCAATGAATGGATCGCGCAATACACGGCATCCGAAGAGTACGAAACAGAGAAAAAGCTCTTTTTCAGAACATTCGACCCGAGAAAGCGTGCAGAAAACGGCATAAGGACCGACATCGTGAGTCCATACGACAGCCTGCTCAGACAATATGCAGCCGAACTGGGCTGGGACTGGAGAATGCTGGCTGCAGTAGTCTATCAGGAATCCAAGTTCTCGATAGGTGCCCGCTCACACAGAGGAGCAATGGGACTCATGCAGGTGATGCCTCAGACTGCCGCATACCATAATGTTTCCGACCTGGTGGATCCGCAGCAGAATCTCCTTGCAGGAACCAGACACCTTAAAAGACTTCAGGAGCTGTACAGCGGTAACGATATGACTCAGGAAGAAAGAACACATTTCATTCTGGCCTCATATAATGCTGGAGCGGGAAGAATAAGAGACTGCAGGAGTCTGGCAAGATCAAGGCATCTGGACGACACCAAGTGGAGCAACATAGTCAAGGTCATCCCGCTTATGAATGACGACTCCATCCTTGAGGACGAGAACGTAAGATACGGAAAGTTCAAGGGGACCGAGACTATAGCATACGTAGAGAATGTGATGGCACTGTACGATGCCATCTGCACAATATGTCCCCGCTAATCCATCTTTACAGTCCTAGCGGGATCGACTCTGAGCACAAACAAAGACGGAAGCGTCAATAGAAGCATTATTGAAACAAAGGCGACCGCATCTGCCATCAGAATCTGCATAAGGTCCACGTGTATCGGAACATAAGACACAAAATAGTTGACCGGATCCAGCGCAATGAAATGAGTCGTACTCTGCAGCAAACAGAAAAGCAACGCTAACGCATTTCCAATCAGCATTCCCTTGCATACAGTACCTGCTGCACGGGTAAGAAATACATTGACTATGTCTATGTTCCTCATACCTAATGCCTTGAGAAGACCTATAGTGGAAATATTCTCAAAAAGCATGATGAGAAGTCCTGTGATCATATTGACACCCGCAACAGCTATCATCAGAATCAGGACAAACAGTACATTGAAGTCAATCAAAGACATCCACTCGAAGATCTGCGGGAAGCCGTCAACAGCCGATACAGCCCAAAGCATGTCATCTTCTTCAGAACAGTTCTCATAAATGACATCGGAGATCTCACTGGCCGCAGCCTGCATGTCCTCTTCAGACTTATGATCCTCATCAAGAATCACCTCGAACATTGATATCTGGTCTTCCGACCAGCCGTTCAGTCTCTGCATATCGGAGATGTCAGCATAGACCAGAAACCGGTCGTCCGTACGCACCAGAGGTTCGTAGATATCAGCAACCGTGAATTGTCTCAGCTTGACTTTTTCTCCAATAAAATATGTGAGCATCTTATCTCCTACAGACAGACCGGACATTTGGGCAAAAGACGACGGAAGAGCCACGGCCAATGAAAGGGTATCCGGAACATCTGCGCCCGTCGCACGGGCAACTCCTCCTTCCACTCCCTTTACCATAATGCCGTATATTTCCTCGGAGCTCTTCACAATACCGGCACGCCAGACCACAGGATCCACTGACCTTACCCCCTTTACCGACTCGACACATGGGATATAAGACTGATCTGCAGCTATAGGAGAGGCCTCATCGACATAGTTCATGTCAGCCATCGTCAACTGCACGTCTCCGGTGATTCCCGAAAGCCCGGTACGGATCTCGTGTCTGAAACCGGATGATACAGCAACTGCGATAATCACGACAAGAAAGCTGACCGCAATCGCTGCCGTGACCATCCGACTCTTATATGCAAGTCTACGTGCTATCAGGAAGCGTATACTCATTACTGCATAGTTTGCTGGAGGAGTTTCAGATATTTCTTTTCAAGCTTGCTGTTCTTCAGTTTTCTGGCAGCAAGAATGGCATTGTTGATCACCTCTCTTGCCTTAGGTTCTATCTTAAGAGCCTTGTCATAGTATTTCAGGGCAGTCTTGGGATCTTTTGCCACGACCATGTGGTAGGAGCCTATGTTTGCAAGGAAAGACGGAACTTTCGGAAAATATCCGTTCATCTTTTGGGACAGTTTCAGAAACGCCTCATAGGAAGCCGGCGTGCCCAAAGAATACATAGTCACGCAATAATCCTGTATCATCTGCGCGAAAAGTTCCTGATCAACTGTCATTTGCTCGGAATTTTCATTGTAAGTCCATGACTTGCCGGAGGTCATGAACTCGTGGGCAAGTCCAAGGATATTGGAAAGCGCCATATCAGGGCTCTCGCGCTCATAGGACAGGTAGGCATTAGCCTTCATGAATCTGAATTCAAGCCTTTGAGGATACAAGGATACGGCATGATCCACAACCTTGAGAGCTTGAGCAAAGATCTCGTCATCATACTTCAGGACCTCATAGTAATGCACATCGGCACCGGTAGAATCCTTCAGGGTCAGCATCGGAGCGGCACCAAGATATTTAGCCTCCTTACGAGCCACCACCTCAGTACCCTGAGCCTTTGCGATATAATAATAGAATCTGGCGGCCAGCATATCTGTATTGTCAGGCTCGGCCTTGCTCCAATTCTCGATCAGCGTCTCCATCCCTACCCCGGCAGGTCCTACCCTGTCAATGAGAATATTATACCGGCGCTGATAGTCAGATGTCTGCGCGAACACAGACAGCGAGATCGACAAGGCCGTCAATACACATATTATCCTATTCATAATCACTTTATATCCATTCTAATACGCCTGCTCTGAGGATGCAGGCTGTTACATCTGTTACCTAAGTTCTTTACAAAGCCGAGAGACAGCCCCTCGTGTTTGACAAGCAGATATCCTCTTGGAGACTCAGGGAACACTTGAGCATCTCTGTGAAGGAATGCCAGAGCACCCTGACGGTCAAGTTCGACTGCAGGATAAGCATCGTCCGCCAGCATCACCGACAGAGCCAGGTCAGCATCCGGAACGAGGTCCTTTCCCTTTACCACTCCAACCGCACAACCTGCAGCTACAACATGCAGGGCCTCTTCCACACGATTCACATCTGAAGCGATATTTTCCGGCACGGCAGTTATGGTATCACCCTTGGTCCTGAACACCGCCGGGATATTGAGCAGGCGCTGAAGGCCATCCGGAACTGGGGCTGGCTTTGCCGGACGCGGAGCTTTTCTGGAGCGCACCGGAACGTCATTTATGACAACATCCGATGTCTTCCGCAATATTGCGCAATACTGTCCTTCTCCCTCGACATGCCCCGGAACAAGACTATATCCACGGTCTGTCTTGATCACACCAGGCATCCCTCCCAACATATCGTCGGCAGTGAGCATCCTGGCGCCAAGTTCGGACGAGATCCATTCGACATTGCCGTCATTCTCCCTTCTATTGAACGTACATGTCGAATACACCAGTACTCCCCCTTCTCTCAAAGAAGGCCATACATCAGCCATAATGCGTCTTTGACGGGCCTCGCAAAGCGATACATTATCCTCAGACCATTGCTGCACAGCCTCCTCATCCTTCCTGAACATGCCCTCTCCGGAACATGGGACATCTGTCACAATAATGTCAAAGAACCCAGGAAGGTTCCCGAATGCTGCAGGATCATCACAAGTGACAACCACATTAGGATCCCCCCAAAGCGCGACATTGTCAGCGAGTATGCCCACTCGGGCCTTCATCACTTCATTGGCAACCAAGATGAACTGTCCTCCCATAGCTTCACGAAGCGATGCCGCCAAATCTGTCGTCTTGCCTCCGGGTGCCGCACAAAGGTCCAGAACCCTCAGAGGTCGTCCTTGCGGCAGCTGAATCTCAGAAAGCATCTTTCTAAAGGCGTAGCCGACAAACATCGATGAAGAATCCTGAACATAGTAGGCTCCTGCATGAAAAAGAGGGTCGAGGGTGAAGACAGGGCGCTCAGGCAGAATACGTCCATGTTCAGACCATGGCACAAGTCTGCCTTCAAACCTACCGCACGGCTTGAACGGGTTGTATCTGACTGCTGTCGAAGCAGGCTCCTCAAAAGCAGAAAAAGCGACAAGAGCATTTTCATGCCCTATCGCCTCCTCAATATATTTTACAAATGTATCCTTCAGGTTCATATTACGCCTTTGGCATCATGGACGGGTCGAAACCTTCGGGCATCCTGCCCTCAGACACAGCCACGAGACTGTCAACCACCTTGTCAAGGGCATCCTTGAGCTTACCTCCGAGAATAGTCTTCATCATGAAGTTCAATTCAGCCTCCAGGATGATCTGAAACTCCGTCTTATACGGATCGGCCGGGGCCGGATTGAAGAAGAGCACGAGCTCAAACTGGAACGGCGCTCCATCATCCTGAAAAACGATTCTTGAATACGGAACTCTCTCGACCACCTTTACGCCGATGGTAAAGCCCTGCACCTCGGCCTTGATCGTATCATAATCCGCCTCTACTCCCTGTCTCTTTTCTTCTGGAAGGAAACGCACAAAATTGCGCATATCCACAAATCCCATGTACAGTTCGTATGGCGCCTTGGATACAATAGCCTTCTTACTCTGTATCTCTACTGCCATATTATTCGTTCTTGCCCCAAGTTGAAGGAGAAAATCTCCATTCCTTGAGAACTTCGATATCAGACTCCTTGATATAACCGATCTCACTTGCAACCTCCACGAGAGTGTCATAGTTGGAAAGGGTTGTCAGCTCAACATTTGCATCTTCAAATGCCTTGCGCGACTGAGGGAAGTTGTATGAGAAGATGGCAACCATTCCCATGATATCAGCACCGGCATTGACCAATGCGTTCTTTGCCGCAAGGCTGCTCATTCCTGTTGAAATGAGATCCTCGACCACAACCACCTTTGCACCGGACTCAAGAAGGCCCTCGATCTGAGAACCTGTGCCATGATCCTTTGGCTTAGGTCTCACATAGCAGAACGGCTTGCCAAGAATATGGGCAACGAGGTATCCGTGTGCGATCGCACCTGTAGCCACACCCGCAATCACCTCCACATCAGGATACTGCTTCATGATGATGTCAGCCATCCACTGGCATATATTCTGACGGATCTCAGGATATGAAAGAACTTTTCTGTTGTCACAATAAATCGGAGACTTCCATCCTGAAGCCCAGGTGAAAGGATTCTCTGGTCTGAGCATTACGGCCTTGATGTCCAGAAGAGACTTTGCCACTGCTTTTTCAATAGTCTGCATAATTATCTGTTTTGATTGTTTATTCTCGGTTCTTCTGCATATATTTGCAGGTACATTTCATGTGCCAAAGGCATACATCCTGCAAATATAATAAAATTATAGGTCAAATGCACAAAATATACTTCGAAAAGAGATGCATGATAATCTGTCCGCCTGAAGAGCAGGCGATGGCAGACCCCAATGCCATCCTGTTCAATATCGGATCAAGTGCAGACATACATGCCCTGGTGGAAATGATGGAGATTTCCGACTCCTTACACAGGGTCTACATCCCCACAGACGACGTAGAATCGACATATCGCATGATCTGCGCAGAATTCCGCGAAGTGAACGCAGGAGGAGGCTTGGTATCAAACCGTCGCGGAGACTATCTGCTCATCAGTAGAAACGGCCTCTGGGACCTTCCTAAAGGCCATCAGGACCCAGGGGAAGACATCAGCATAACAGCCCTAAGAGAAGTGCAGGAGGAGACCGGCATAGACCAACTGCAGCTCAGAGACCTCATCTGCATAACAGACCACTGCTACAGAAGGGACGGCATCTGGCACCTGAAGCACACATGGTGGTACGACATGCTGTACACAGATCCGACCGACCTGACCCCGCAACGCGAAGAAGACATAACCAAGGCTTCATGGGTTGCAAAATCAAGCCTGCCGCCGTTCCTCCGCAACACATACCCTTCAATTCTGGAAGTGTTCAGAGAGGCAAAAGTATGATTTTTGCAGTTTTTCATATCATCCATGAAACAAAAAACTGGAAAAACCGTATAATGTAATGTATTTTGCAGTTTAAACTCTACAAGGATATATGAAACTATCACAATTCATGTTCAATCTTCCAGCAGAGAAGATAGCGACAGAACCACCAAGATGGCGTGACGAGTGCAAGCTCATGGTTCTTCACAAGGAGACTGGAGAAATCGAGCACAAGCTCTTCAAGGACATCATCGAGTACTTTGGCAAAGGCGACACATTCGTGCTTAACGACACAAAGGTATTCCCGGCAAGACTTTACGGAAACAAGGAAAAGACCGGAGCAGACATCGAGGTATTCCTCCTCAGGGAGCTCAACCGCGAGCAGAGGCTTTGGGATGTGATCGTCGATCCAGCCAGAAAGATCAGAATCGGCAACAAACTGTATTTCGGAGAGGACGAAAGTCTGGTTGCCGAGGTCATAGACAACACAACATCAAGAGGACGCACTCTCCGTTTCCTTTATGACGGAAGCTATGAAGACTTCAAGGCTACTCTCTTCGGGCTGGGACAGACCCCGGTTCCGGACTGGGTGAAGAAAGACGTGACTCCAGAGGATGCGGAGAACTTCCAGACAATCTTCGCAAAGCACGAAGGAGCCGTATCAGCCCCTGCAGCCGGCCTGCACTTCAGCCGCGAACTCTTCAACAGAATGATTCTCAAGGACATCAACAAGGCTTTCATCACCCTCCACATGGGTATCGGACACTTCAGAGAGGTCGACGTAGAGGACCTTTCGAAGCACAAGATGGACTCCGAGAGGCTCATCATAACAGAAGAGGCTGCCGAGTTGATCAACAAGACCAAGAAGTCCGGACACAAGGTATGTGCAGTAGGTATTACAACCATCCGCGGACTTGAAACCTACGTGACCACAAACGACGAAGTGAACGCATACGACGGATGGACAAACAAGTTCATCTTCCCGCCTTACAGATTCGCGATTCCAAACTCGATCGTTTCCAACTTCCATCGCCCGGGCTCCACAATGCTGATGTCTGTTGCTGCCTTCGGCGGATATGAAAACGTCATGAAGGCATACAAGACAGCCCTCGAGCAGGACTACAAGTTCGGTCCATACGGTGATGCACTGCTCATCATCTGATAAAACTTTTTTATTCGTTTTAAAAAAAGTTATGAAATTTTAAAAAACAGAAAAATCTGTTATAAATAAAAGAAAAATCGGCTTCAGGATTACTCCTGGAGCCGATTTTCATATTAATATTGCGGCATGGAAAATTTTGAAGAAACAGCATGCCTCTGTGCATTAGGAAAGATCTTCGGGTTCAAACCCAAGATTGCACTCGCATTGATAGACCACCTCGGAGAAGCAAGGGAAGTGTTCAAGATTTGTCGAAAGGACCTGGAGTTCCTCCTTGGTCCGCACTCGCAATTCACAGACACGATAAGAAAGTCAGCGGTCTACGAAGCAGCAGATGAACTCGAACGTTATGAGAAACTGGACATCTGCTATGTAGGATGGACACAAGAGCACTACCCTTCCTTGCTTAAAGAATGTCCAGATGCTCCGATCGGGCTGTATATAAGAAGCAGGACACACCCATCGAAACTCTGGACTCCGTCTAAAAGCATTGCTGTAGTAGGCACGCGCGACATCTCTCCATACGGCAAGGAATGGTGCAGCAAAAGCGTTTTTGCGCTGGCCTCAACTCAGGAGAAGCCTTTGATTGTGAGCGGTCTGGCATTGGGAACAGACATCTGCGCCCACAAGGCGGCATTGGAGGCCGGACTGCCTACAATAGGAGTCATGGCGACTGGTCCGGAAAACGTCTACCCATACAGACACAGGGCTTTTGCCGAAGAGATGTATAAGATTCCGGGGTGCGCGCTTATTACAGACTATCCTCCCGGTACAGCACCTCTAGCCATTCATTTTCTTAGAAGAAACAGAATCATTGCAGGCCTGAGCAACGCAACGGTGCTGATCGAATCAAAGATAAAGGGCGGTGGCATGATGACAGCACGCCTGGCATTCTCATACGACAGGGATGTATTCGCTCTTCCAGGAAGAGTGGACGACACCAGGTCACAAGGATGTAATACACTGATTAAAAGCAAGATAGCCGAACCACTGATATCCATTCCGGAGTTTCTCGACAGCCTCGATCTGAAAGGCAGCGAAAAAACCTCCGTCATATCAGATATGGAAAGCCTGAATATAAGATACCGAGGAAAAGTGAGCGAGGACAGATTGAGCCAGATGTCCAGACTACTCAGGACAATAAGACAAAAACGCGGAATCACAGTCGAAGAGCTGGCGGAATTCAGCGCAATTGAATATTCACGAACTGCCGAGCTCTGCACCTGCCTTGAACTTGACGGCTTCATCAGCATAGACCTCCTGCAAAGGTGCAGCATCAGCCCCAAGGCATAATGCAATCATTTTAGCCGAAAAATCATCAAGCTTCAGCTAAAATGATTACATTTGCATGATACACCTTTACAAGTGAGCACAAATGAGGTTCGTTGACACACATTCGCATCTTTACGATGAAGCATTCATAGGAGAAGAGGACCTTGCCCTGCAGAGAGCCTTAGAGGCTGGGGTCACGCAACTCATATTCCCGGACATCGACTCCAAAAGCCGATCTGCAATGTTTACATTTGCCGACAGGCACAAGGGGATCATATTTCCTTGTCTTGGGCTCCACCCCACTTCAGTAGACTCAATGTGGGAGCAGGAACTGATGGAGATGGAGGCACACCTGGACAGAAAGATATGGGCGATAGGTGAAATAGGCATAGACTGCTATTGGTCCAAGGAATTTCTGGAGCAGCAGAAGGAAGTCCTGCGCATTCAACTTGAAATGGCAGCCAAAAGGAACCTCCCCGTAATAATACATTCACGGGAATCGACAGAACTGATCATCAATATTTTAAAGGAATGCCGGCATCTGAGACTGCGAGGCGTGTTCCACGCATACAGCGGCAGCAGGGAAACATTCCGCGAGCTGGACAGACTCGGAGACTGGTACATAGGTCTTGGAGGAGTGCTGACCTACAGGAAAGCATCCATCGCAGAGACAGCAAAAGATATTCCGCTTGAGAAGATTCTGCTTGAGACTGACTCACCGTACCTAACCCCTGTTCCGTTCAGAGGAAAGCGCAATGAAAGCAGCTACATCCCGTACATAGCACAAAAGCTGTCTGAAATTACAGGAAAAGACATTTCCGAGATTGCAGAAACGACTACTGAAAACGCACAAAAACTATTCAAGATATGACCGGACATCGCCCTCTCAGAGAAAAATCATCTATTCTCCTGATATACACAGGAGGAACAATCGGAATGAAAGAGGATCCGACGATAGGTGCATTGACACCATTCGACTTCAGCCAGATACTGGAAGAAGTACCTGAACTAAGCAAATTCGCCTACAAAATTGACTCTCACACATTTTCTCCACTGATTGACTCCTCTGACGTCGAATCATCGTTATGGACAGACCTCGTGGCATTGATTGAGGAAAAATACGATGATTATGACGGATTCGTCATCCTGCATGGCACAGACACGATGGCATACTCTGCATCCGTGCTGAGCTTCATGCTGGAGAATCTGACAAAGCCTGTCATCTTCACGGGAAGCCAGCTGCCGATCGGAACACCCAGAACAGACGGAAAGGAAAATCTGATCTCTGCTGTAGAGATTGCAGCAGCCAAGGACGAGGATGGACACGCACTGGTTCCGGAAGTCTGCATATACTTTGACAACCTCCTGATGAGAGGCAACCGCACAAGCAAGCTCAACGCTGACAACTTCAGGGCATTCAGATCCGAAAACTACCCGCCGCTGGCGGAAGCAGGCATAAGCATCCGATACAATTCACAACTCATCAGAAAGCCTGAATCGTGGGACTGCAAACCTCTATTCCACCAAGAGTTAGACACAAGGGTGGCAATCCTGAAAATACACCCTGGTATAACTCCTCAGGTCGTTAGAGATATCGTATGCAGCGCTGGAACAAGAGCCGTGATCATAGAGACATACGGCGCCGGCAACGCTCCATCCAAGGAGTGGTTCATCGACATCATCACTGAAGCCGCAGCGAAGGGAAAGATCCTGATGAATGTTACCCAGTGCCTGGCTGGAAGCGTCAATATGGACATCTATGCAACAGGCAAAGGGCTGAAGGCAGCCGGGGTGATAAGCGGCTACGACAGCACAACGGAAGCGGCTCTTGGAAAACTGTTTTACCTGCTTGGAAGATTCGATGACAACAGAACTGTATCTGATTTGCTCGGAGAGAATCTGAGGGGAGAAATATCAAAATAAATATTGCTGATTGAAAATAATTTGCTAAATTGCACCGGTTTTTAGGGGTGGTGTATTGTATCCACTCCGCAAAAATGATTTTAACTAAAAACAAATCAATAACTTAAATTAACAAAACACACAAAAACAATTATGAAAAAAATTTTCATGTTTTTGGCAGTAATGGGCGTAATGGCCTTTTCTGCACAGAATGCAGTAGCTCAGGAGAATGAGGCTACTACTGAACAGACTGAGAATGTCGTAGCTGACGAGCAGGCTCCAGCTGAAGAGGCTGCAGCTGAAGAGAGCGGCCTTCAGGCGCTCCACACTCCTCTCAAGACCAAGTTCATCGAAGGTGGTGCAGGCTTCATGGCCCTCGTAATCGCCTGTCTTATCCTTGGTCTCGCACTTTGTATCGAGCGTATCCTTTACCTCGGTTTCTCTAAGACCAACACCAAGAAGCTCCTCGCTAAAATCGAGGCTGCACTTCAGAACGGTGGCATCACTGCTGCAAAGGAAGTTTGCAAGAACACAAGAGGTCCAGTAGCATCTATCTTCTCACAGGCATTCCTCCGCATGGAAGAGGGTCAGGACATCGAGTATGTAGAGAAGTCAGTTGTATCATACGGTGGCGTTGAGGCTAGCAAGATGGAGCAGAACCTCTCATGGATCTCTCTCTTCATCGCTATCGCACCATCACTCGGATTCTTGGGAACAGTTATCGGTATGATCCAGGCATTCGACGCGATCATGGTAGCAGGTGACATGTCTCCAGCAGTCGTAGCAGGTGGTATGAAGGTGGCCCTCATCACTACTGTAGGTGGTTTGATCGTTGCCGTTATCCTCCAGATCTTCTTCAACTACATCGTTACTCAGGTTGAGGCTCTTACTATCGACATGGAGAACGCATCAATCACTTTGGTTGATATGCTTGTTAAATATCAGGAAAACAAATAATTCTGTCCGAAAATGACATATACTAAAATATTCAAATGGTTACTCGCCGCATTGTTCGTAATCGGCGTAATAACCTCTGCCTTTGGCTTCATCAACGGATGGCCATCGGATGAGGTTTGGAAGAATGACCATGCACAGGCTGCTGAGCTTCCAAAGGTAATCGCTGCCATGGAGGAGGCTGAAGTGCCGGTAATGTCATCTTCTGAGCTTGATGCGAAAAAGGCAGAAGTTGCTCAGCTCACAGCTGAAGCTAAGACTTATACTGAGAGAACAAACGCAATCAAAGCTGAGATTGACGCAGCAAAGAACAAGGCTGCCAAGGCTAAGCTTGAGGCGCAGTACAAAGCAGAGTTCGACGAACTCACAGCTAAGGTAACTGAGATCAATCTTCAGATTTCAGAGTACAAGCAGGCTGTTGAGCTTAACAAGCACAAGGCTGAACTTGCAGAGGTTGAGGCTAGAATCGCTAAAGGCGAATCATCTGTAAACGTAATCCTTTACGCTACATACGCAATGATGGGTCTGGTGCTTCTCGCACTTTTGGTGATCATCATCGTAATGAATGGTATCAACAACCCTATGAGCCTTGTAAAGCTCGCAGTAGTTGTACTTGTAGTCGGAGGTCTCGTGGCAGGAGCTTACGCACTTGCTCCAGGTAGCATGATCCAGAGTGAAACATTGACACCTGACCAGATTTCATACGCAGATCTTAAGATGACTGACACAGTGCTTTACCTTGCATACCTCTTCTTCGGTGGAGCTATCGTAGCACTTATAACTTCTTGGATTGTAGGCGCAGTGCGCAAATAATAAGGATTGATTATGGCAAGAAAAACACCAGAAGTAAATTCGAGTTCGACAGCGGATATGGCATTCCTCCTGCTCTGTTTCTTCATGATGACTACCACCATGGACCAGGACAAGGGTTTGTCACGCCGTCTGCCGCCTATGCCAGATCCAAACCACAAACTTGAAGACCAGAAAGTCAACAAAAGAAATATTGTCGTAGTTAAGATCAACTCTCAGGACAGACTTCTTGTTGGTTCTAAGCCAATGCTTGTTTCTGACTTAAGAGAGGAAGTGAAACGATTCATCAGAAATCCTTACGGAGACGAAAATCTTCCAGAGAAGAAGGATACTGTCATTACATACATGAACAGACCTTATGAATTCCAGGTTTCAAAGGGTGTAGTTTCACTTCAGAACGACCGCGGTACCAGCTACAAGGCTTACCTCGAGGTTCAGAATGAGCTCGTAGGTGCTTTCAACGAGATCCGCGAAGAGTTGGCAGTTGAAAAGTTCGGCAAAAAGTTCAGTGATTTGGACGAGGAGCAGCAGGAGATCATCAAGGAAGTCGTTCCGCAGATGATTTCTGAGGCTGAGCCTAAGGATATTACTAAAAAATAAAGGAGAGCAGCAAAATGTCAAAATTTAAACAGAAAGGAAAAAGGGAAGTTCCGCAGCCACCTTCAGGCTCGCTTTCCGACATCGTGTTCATGCTGCTGTTCTTCTTCATGGTAACAACAACCATGCGTGAGACCGAGAGTAAGGTAGTCGTTAACACTCCTGAGGCTAGCGAGGCTGTAAAGCTCGAGCGTAAGGACTTGACATCCTACATCAACATCGGTACTCCGATCAAGTCTCTCCAGGCTCAGTTCGGTACTGACTCACGTATTCAGCTCAACGACTCATTCAAGACAATTGATGAGATTCGTGACTTCATCGCTGCAGAGCGTGAAACAAAGAGCGAGGCTGACAGAACCAAGATGACCGTAGCGATCAAGGCAGACCGTGATTCACGCATGGGTGTGATCACAGACGTGAAGCAGGAGCTTCGTCGTTGTTCTGCTCTTAAGATCATGTATATGGCTAAGAAGGGCGAAAGCGCAGCAAAGTAATAATACAAACATATTTTTAAGAAAAGCAGTTCTTCGGAGCTGCTTTTTTTATTTAAAAACACATAGTAAAAGCCAGTTAAAGAAGTTTTTTTGATATATTTGCAGATTGGGTAAATAAACACATACTTATGAAGACTATCAGGATATTTATTGCAGCATTGATGCTGACAGGATTGTTTGCATGTCAGGCTCAAAAAGAAACAGAACCTGCAGAACAGAAGGCAAAATACATCTTCCTGTTTATCGGAGACGGAATGGGCCATTCACAGATGGCATTGGCAGAGTCATACCTCTCCTATAAAGCTGATAAGCTCGGCGGAGAGCAACTGTCATTCACACAGTTCCCATATCTTGGAACATGCGACACATATTCTATGGACTGGAGCGTCACATGCTCGTCTGCAGCAGGCACAGCAATAGCTACAGGAACAAAGACCAACAACAACTACCTCGGAGTGGACGTAAACGGAGAGCCACTCGAAAGCATAGCATTCCAGCTCAAGAGAGATGGATATAAGATCGGCATCATGTCATCAGTGCAGATAAACCACGCAACTCCTGCGTCATTCTATGCCCACAACATAGATAGAGGTGACTATTACGAAATCAGCAAGGAAATCGCGGAGAGCGGATTCGAATTCTTCGGAGGATCCGGCTTCTACAGACCTAGAGGCAAAGAGGGAAATGATCAGCCGACAAACGAATACCTTGAGGAAAGAGGATACAAGGTATGTTATGGAACCAAGGAGTTCAACAGCAATGCCAGCACAACAGACAAGATTGTATTCATCCAGGAGAACGGTAGAGAGGACACAGATTTCTACGAGGCCAACGGTGCAACTGCAGAGGAAATCGGTACAGACGAGATGCTTTCGCTTGCACTCAACTATCTGGGAGAAGAAAAGCCATTCTTCATCATGTGCGAAGGCGGCGAGATCGACTGGGCGGCTCATGGAAACAAGACAATGTCTACAGTATATGAAATTCTGGACATGGATGCTGCAGTGAAAGTTGCTTTGGAGTTTTATAAGAAACACCCAGAAGAAACTCTGATTGTCGTGACAGCAGACCACGCTACTGGTGGTGTAACTCTCGGCCAGGGACCTGACTGGATTCCAGAAAACTTCAGATGGGACATGCTTGAGGAGGAGTGGAATTCTTCAGGCGGTCACTCTAAGCTCACCAAGGAAGAGAATAAAGCGCTTAACGACAGGGCACAGATCGGATGGACAACTGGAAACCACACAGGTGAGCCGGTTCCAATCTATGCTATAGGAAAAGGTGCGGAGAAGTTCTGCGGCAGAATGGACAACACCGACATCAAGGGCAAAATTTTAGGCGAATAGGCTGAAAAGGATTATCTTTGCAAATTGTAAAAATATTAAATATCAATGGAAACAGTTATCAGAACCAAAGTCAAGGACCTGCTCAAGAGTGAGGCAGGCAAAGACGTTCTTGCGAAAGGATGGGTAAGAACAAAGAGAGGAAACAAGAATGTGGCATTCATCGCCCTTAATGACGGTTCGACAATCAATAATATCCAGATCGTAGTTGACAAGACTCCAGAGAACGAGGCAGTGCTTGCAAAGGTAACAACCGGAGCATGTATCGCAGTTTGGGGTAAGCTCGTTGAGTCAGTAGGAGGTGGACAGGCAACTGAGATCCAGGCGACTGAGATCGAGGTATACGGAGAGTGCGACCCAGTACGCTACCCTCTTCAGAAGAAGGACACTTCATTCGAGTTCCTCAGAACTGTAGCTCACCTTCGCCCAAGAACAAATACATTCGGAGCTATCTACCGTGTACGTAACCAGATGGCATACGCTATCCACAAGTTCTTCCATGACAAGGGATTCGTATACATGCATACTCCTCTCATCACAGCTTCTGACTGCGAGGGTGCAGGTCAGATGTTCCGCGTGACTACTCTCGACATGGAGAACCTCCCACGCAACAAGAAGGGCGGCATAGATTATACAAAGGACTTCTTCGGAAAGGAGACCAGCCTTACAGTGAGCGGTCAGCTTGAGGGCGAGCTCGGAGCTATGGCTCTTGGTGAGATCTACACATTCGGTCCTACATTCCGTGCTGAGAATTCAAACACTCCACGTCACCTTGCTGAGTTCTGGATGATCGAGCCAGAGATGGCATTCTATGACATCAAGCACAACATGGACCTTGCTGAGGAGTTCATCAAGTACCTCGTTCAGTATGCTCTTGACAACTGCCGCGAGGACATCCAGTTCCTCAACGACAGATATGACAACGAGCTTATTTCACGTCTTGAGGGAGTACTCGGAACCGAGTTCGTACGCCTTACATACACCGAGGGTATCAAGATTCTTGAGGCTGCAGGCGTAGAGTGGGAGTATCCGGTAAGCTGGGGCACAGACCTCCAGAGCGAGCACGAGAGATACCTCGTGGAGAAGCATTTCCAGAAGCCAGTTATCCTTACAGATTATCCTAAGGACATCAAAGCATTCTATATGAAGCAGAACGAGGACGGCAAGACAGTACGCGCTATGGACGTTCTCTTCCCTAAGATCGGCGAGATCATCGGAGGTTCTGAGCGTGAGGCATCCCTTGCCAAGCTTGAGGCACGTATCGAAGAGACAGGCATGAGCCGCAAGGGTCTCGAGTGGTACCTCGACACACGCCGCTACGGTTCAGCTCCTCACAGTGGATTCGGCCTCGGATTCGAGCGTCTTCTCCTGTTCGTCACAGGTATGAGCAACATCCGCGACGTCATCCCATTCCCACGTACACCAAAGAACGCAGAATATTAATATGTTGATTATCGGCATCGCCGGAGGTTCCGGATCTGGCAAGACTACAGTAGTCAAGGCCATCACAGAGCAGCTCCAGGAAAATGTAGTGGTAATCCCTCAGGATTCATATTACAAGGACCTCAGCCATTATACAGAAGAGCAGAAGAGGGTGCACAACTTTGACCACCCGGACTCTATCGACTTCGAGCTTCTCAGAGCACAGCTTGCAGAGTTGCGCCATGGCAAAGAGGTGGAGCAGCCGGTGTATTCCTACATCACCTGCGGACGCTCAAAGCATGAGACTGTAAGAGTCAAGCCAGCTGATGTGATCATCGTGGAGGGTATCCTTATATTCACGGACCCAGAACTTCGTGAACTGATGGATATCAAGATCTTCGTTGATGCTGACGATGATGACAGATTGATGCGCGTGATGGCGCGCGATATCGTTGAGCGAGGCAAGACAGTCGAGTGGGTAATCGAAAGATACTCAAAGACCGTGAAGCCGATGTACCTCCAGTTCATCGAGCCTAGCAAGCGATATGCCGACATCATCATCCCACAGGGAGGACACAATAAAGTCGCTATTGATGTTATTTCTGCTACCATAGAAAAGTCACTCTCAAGCAACAAGAAATAATTGGCTAAAAAAAAGACAAATACTTCAGGGCTTCTGATCACCGTGATATTCCACCTCACGGTGATTGTTGTCTTGCTGTTGCATCAACTGGACATAAGCCGCCAGAAAGAGGAAGTGTTTGTCATGGACTTCACCAAATGGGAGGAGCTGGAGAAACAGGAGAAGGAGCTGGCAGAGCAGCTGGAGAAATTGAAGAAGCAGGAGGATATTCTGAAGAAGCTTGAAGAGAAACTTGCAAACACTCCTTCTTCCTCAAGCAGCGTGAGGAATCTTGCAGTGGACGCGTCAGGACAGCTTAAGGACGACAGGGGCACGGATGCAGACCAGCTCTATAAAGATGCGGCAAGGCTTGATGCGGCATTGAAAAACGGGCAGAAAAGCGCGATTCAGGAAGATGCGCAGGATGAGACTGTAGAACTGCCGGGAAAAAGCGGATCAGACAAGGATGCGAAGGAATACTCTGGCCCTTCGGTTCTTTCATATACTCTTGACGGACGTAAGGCAACCCACCTGCCGATTCCTGCATACAGATGCTACGGCGGAGGTCAGGTGACAGTGATAATCTTTGTCAACCGTAACGGAAATGTAGTGAACGCGCAGATCAATGAAACGGTATCTGCAAACGACAAATGTCTTCGGGAATATGCCCTCAGGGCTGCCAGACAATCGAAATTCACGAAATCAAACACAGCTCCGGAACGCCAGACCGGCGAGATCGTATATCAGTTCATAGCGCAATAACAGCTATATACCACGACTATAGGATAAGTTTGGCTTGGTTTCGTCGGAACAAGTTCCGACTTCATCCCTCCCACGACTGCGTCGCGGGCCCCTCCCGCTCACGAGGCCGCGGGCGGCCACGCCAACCAAACTTATCCTATAGTCAGAATTAGAGTAAATTGAAAAGTTCCTGAGCGTCTTCGATTACCGATACTTTTTCTATCATTGACTGATACTCGGTGATGGCTGCCTGGAAGGCGGCCTTACTTTCTTCTTTTAGAGGCTCTGCTGGAGGGGAATCCATGGTGAGAGGATTGATGGCTGTGCCGTTTTTCCATACACGGAAATCAAGGTGAGGGCCGGTTGAGCGACCGGTTGATCCCACATAACCGATAACTTCTCCCTGCTTTACGCGCTGACCTGCCTTGAGGCCTTTAGCATATTTTGAGAGATGCAGGTAGGCCGTAGAGTATACGGAGTTATGTTTGATTCTTACTACATTTCCACCTGCGCCCTCATACTTCACACTTGTCACAACACCGTCTCCGATAGTCATGACAGGGGTTCCTGTCGGAGCAGCATAGTCAACTCCGTGATGTGGCTGGACCTTGCGTGTGACTGGGTGTACACGTGCATTAGAGAATCCTGAACTGATACGGGAATACTGGAGAGGTGCCTTCAGGAAGGCCTTTCTCATGCTCTCCCCTTTCTCATTCCACCATATGTTCCCATTATCCTTCTGATCGAACATGATGGCTGGGAAATCTGTACCGCCGTGCGAGAATACAGCATAACGTACCGTATCTACTGCAACCACGTCTCCATCACATAGCTTCTCCTGATAAAGGACCTTGAAACGATCACCCTTCTGCAGGCCGAAGAAGTCCACTGTCCATGCGTAAATATCTGAAAGTTCGAGGATTAAGAGAGGTGATACGTCTGCTGCACGCATATCATTCCATAAAGATGAATTGATGGTCACTTCAGCAAAACGTTCACGATACCCAATCGGCTTTTCATACTCCCAGGCATCGTATGGTGCCTGACAATCAAAGACGATACAGTGCATGCGGTCACGGTCATACACCAGGTAACGCAGCTTTTCTTCGGCATAATAGGCACGATATGTATTGCCGACGCGAAGAGTGCGGGCGTCGAATACCGAATCGCTGGCCTGAGTCAGTGCGTAAGCTTCAGAGGCTCCCATGCCGAGTGAATTCAACAATGTAGAGAAGAACTGACCGGACTTTACGCTTCCTTCAACCACACTAAGGGTATCAGGTGAAAATCCAAGGGGATTATATTCCTGCTCTACCTCTACAGAGACAGTATCCTCAATTTCTGGCGAGGGCTTGTCCGCATTATTTGAGCATCCGATAAAAAAAGACAGCGAAAACGCTGATAATAAGACAGATATAAGTATTGAATTCTTCATGAGCGATTATTAAGCAATGCAAAAATACACTAAAATTTCTGCATTCAAACTGCCTGTTGAAAAATTTGTGGAAAATTTTGGAAGATTGTGGAAGAAAATGGAAAATTATACATACCTTTGTTGCGATTAGCGTGAAAAGTATTTATGGTAAGATTTATCGGCGAATATAATGTCAAGGTAGACGACAAGGGAAGGCTCATTTTCCCTGCCGCCTTCAAGGGCATTTTGCCTGCCGAGGGTGACATGAGACTGGTCATCAGGAAAGAGAATTTCAGTGATTGTCTCGAGATGTTCACATACTCGGAGTGGGAACGCCAGTCGGAGAAGGTTCTTTCGAAACTGAACCCGGCTTTCAATGAAAAGCACGCTAAATTCTGGAGAGCATACATGCACAACTGTGCCATTGTTGAGCCCGATGCAAAACTCGGACGCATCTCCATTCCAAAGAAACTTCTTGAAATGATCGGCGTGACCAAGGAAGTCGTTTTCTCCGGTAATGATTATAAGATCGAAATCTGGGCCAAGGAAAACTATGAGTCCAGCATCATATCAAACGAAGATTTCATTTCTATAGCCGGTTCATTGTCAGAAATCATCTAGACACGGAGGACCGGAA
>JAZOPY010000034.1:0-16378 GCA_045655825.1 Candidatus Cryptobacteroides sp.
GGTGTAGTCCTTGCCGCTGTCCAGACCTGTAACGGTGCAGACCACATCGTAGCCAAGATCCCATCTGTATATGAAATGCACGATGCCTTCCTCTTTCTGAGAGCAGAACTCTTCTGGAGTGCCCTGGTTGTTGATGCAGTCGAGCATGTTGATGGTGCAGTGCTCATCCCACTCTCTCTCGATCACATAGTAGTCTGATGCGAGGTGGCCTTCGACAACAACCGGTCCTTCCGGCATTGTGAATGAACAGCCATATATTCCCATGTCCAGTACTTCCACCTTGATTCTGGTTCCGTTGATTGTCGCATATTCGATTATATCTTCAATGTTATAAACGCCGAATACGACCTGAACAAGGTCTCCTGCTTCAGCTACGGGTTTGTCAACTTCTGCTACGTAATAGCTGCTTGGAACTACAGTTACGGTACTGCTGCTGTTTACAGTGAGCTTGACGTCCTTCTTCGGCATCTCAAAGCTGTATACGTTTTCTTTTACGAGGTCAGCTTTCTTGCTGTTGAAGCGTACTGCTACAATTGTCACGTTCTCTACAGGAGTCACTGTCACAGTGACAAGCTCGCCTTCCTGTGCTGATTCTGGAAAATCGACCTGATAGAATTCGCTCTGAGCTTCGAGTGCAATTGTGTAAGTAGGTTTGTTTTCAGGATCATCCTGATTCTCAGGATCCTTCTTGTCGTCGGGATTTGTCTGCTCCTCATCATCAGGATCATAGATAATGCCTGAGTCTGGCTCTTCCTTGCCACATGA
Organism: Candidatus Cryptobacteroides sp.; assembly: GCA_045655825.1. GTDB lineage: Bacteria > Bacteroidota > Bacteroidia > Bacteroidales > UBA932 > Cryptobacteroides. The sequence continues at coordinate 766 of JAZOPY010000034.1, forward strand.
TAATGTAATCAATGCAGCCAAGCCAAATGCTAAGGCCTGCTTGAAAAAATTAATGGTTTTCATAGAGTTTATTGTTGTTTAAGAATTATTCCTATCTGTTTGTTCTTGTTCCATAGCCATACATGCCCGTCCGAGGATGTCTTCTCGACACTGAACTCCAGATTGCTGAGTTTTTTTGTGTCCTTGGTGGTAGTGTATTCGAGATCTGCTGTAATCTTCTGCCCCTCAGATGTCGGTCTGGCATTACATCTTACGATGAACCAGTTTGCAAACTTCTCGTCATAGACACGATATTCGTTCCTGCCGGTATTGTAGCCAAGCTGGCATGTGTTTTCGTTGAACGATACCAGCAGTTCGCCTTTTACGGTGAGCGATATGTCACTTCGAACAAGCAGGATTTCTTCAATATCCTGTCTGCATGCCGTCAGCGCGAATGCCGCAATCATCATGTATATTAATCTTCTTCCCATCTTATTCTGCTGCTGAAATGTTGATCTTCTTCTCAATAATATCCTCGCTACCGTCTTCCCAGGATACATAGGCTTTAAGGATTCCGCTTTCCTGCAATGTGAAATATCCGTCTTCTTCCACATTTATTTCATTGTCATTGAAGGTCCATCGTATTTCCTGGGCGTCGGAGGCATTGTATACCATCAGCGCAATTCTAGTCCCTTGGACGAACGTGCCGTTCTCTTTGGCTCTGTTCTTTCCAACGAATATATATGGCCATTGTACCGGTGATGCTTTGGAGGTCATGAATGATATGCTGCGGCTCTCTCCTGCGATTTCTCCAGCCATGAAGCATACATTTGCAGTATAGGTCTTGTTGCCTGGCATCAAATCTGTCAGTGTGATGGAGTATTTTCCTGGCTCGTATGCCTCGACTGTTGTCTCCGTCGCCAACTGGTCTGTCCGTCCCCATGTCACCACTGCCTCTCCTTCGAACTCCCAGCTGCTCTCGAAGTTGATGATTGCTGCATCCATGAAGGCTTCAGCCTTGAGGTTGACGGCTGTTGGAGGAGTGCTGTCTTCTGAAAAGCCTACAATGCTGAAGATGACATTGTCTCCGTCCATTCTTATGTTGGTCATGCTGACCTCGGAAGTCAGCTCGACGGTCTCAGTAGCTTTATTTGGGAAGAATACCCCTTTGATGTTCTGGATCATTGTGCTGTACTCGTCGTCTGAGTTGAAGACGTCAATTCTTCCGTCAGCTTCGACAAGATCAGCGCATTGCTGGTCTGCAAATGCATTTACCGTGTTGTCGATGACCCATCTTTTCTGCAGTCGGGGAGTCTTGTTTACCTTGTAGATCAGCATGCCGCTGCCCTTGATGTATTTGTCCCAGTCGGTCTGTTTGCGACACTCTATGAGATAATAAAGACCGGAAGTCTCCGTGTTTATCCTGTAGAATTTATTGCTTGAATGCAGAGGCTCCAATGTGTATGTGCCGTCGCGTTCGATGAGTATCGGGTCGGCTATGTCCAGAAGTTCGCGTTCGATGGCGTTGTAGAACGGGGGAGTATTGCTTTTATTGTTCATGTTTCCTCCGTCCATCAGTGACGTCCAGCACCATAATCCTGCCGCCCATCCGTTTTCATCGTAGTCGGTGTCGTAGAAGTCAGGGAGGTCAAAGGTGTGGCTGTATTCGTGGCAGAAAGTGCCTATGCCGGCAAGTGCATCGTATGAAAGTTCGGCGGTGCAAGCGTATCTGTCGATGTTCTTGCCGTCAAGCGTAAGCGTCAGGCCTGCGCCGCTCTCAATATACCAGGCGTGGGACCAGATGAGTTCCTCTTCCTCCCAGAGTTCGGCTTCATCGCCTCCGGCAAAGAATACGAAGACATTGTCCACGTAGCCGTCATTGTCGTCATCGTAAAGGGAAAAGTCAACGCTGGGATCCGCACCCATACATGCGTCGTAGATCATTTCAGCCGGTCTGGCATCCTGTCCGTAGTAGTTGTTCTCTCCGTAGTATTTCCTGTTGCTCGGCAAGGTCACTATCTGACTTACGTCAAAAGAGAAGTCAACCGTATTGCCGAACTGGGCGTTAAAATATTCCATTGCGGATCCAGTCGCTCCATTGTGAGCGTAGCCCTCTTTGGTCAGCATGTCAATGAAATCCTGTCTGGAATGTTTGAAGGGAACGTCCTTGTATTGAGCTAGAATTACAAGTCCGTGTTTTGTCGCCTTAGTCTGCGATTTCGTTGCCACGCCGATTCTTTGCATGAAAGGCAAGGTGTTTTCACTGTGCCCTGCGGACCTGAGTTCCTGTGCGTTGGCATTGAGTTGCTGGTATGGAATGTTCATGCTGCGGTTCTTGATCTCAGCCGGTGCGTCTGCCCCTATGTGGATGCCGCTGTTTGTTTTCCCGCCGTCGGGTTCATATATTGCATAGCACCACCATCCTTCAGAATCCTGGATGATTGCATGCCCTTGGAGTGTTGTCTTCACTCTCATGAACTCGTCTCCATAGCATTTTGCCTGAAATGAGCTTCCGTCTGGCTGGTATATTGTAGATATACTGCTGCGGACAGGACGTGATGCTGCCGAAAGACAACAAAGGGCGCATATAAGGAATGTGATTGCCTTAAGTTTCATCTCTTGTTTTAGTAACTTTGCAAAATAAGATTGCAATTTAACCATTATTTATGAGACGAACAAGATTATTTTGTGCTACGCTTATGTTGGTGGCACTTAACGCTGTCAGTGCACAGGCCCAACAGGAAATTGTCGACGCCATCAATGAATATGGCACATTTGACAGATGGTGCCGCAGGGAGATCAAGGAGTCAGGAGTGATAGGTGGAAATACCAAGTACTTATATGAGTTCTATGGTGATTATGGGACCATTTTTACGGGTAAGACTCCGTTTGCCGCTCCCGAAGGCTATTTATGGAGAACAAATAATGTGCTGGCTGTCGTAGCCGGTGTCTGCAAGACTAATAACACTGTATTTCCAGAGAAAAGAGGAAGAGGATATTGCGCTAGGATCGAGACGCATATAGAAGAGGTGAATGCAGTCGGCATAATCAGCATGTCCGTCACCTGTCAAGGGGCAATGATGATCGGAAAGTTACCGGAACCTATTACCGGAACTAAAGACCCGTTGTCAAGAGTTCTGTATGGTGTCCCTTTTACAGGCCGCCCAAGTGCTTTGCGAATGGATATCAAGGCGGATGTGGGACACGAAGTCGTAAGAGGGACGGGCTTTTCTCCGCTCAAGAAAATGGGATATCCGGACTATCCCGAACTTATCGTGATTCTTCAGAAAAGATGGGAGGAACCGGACGGCAGCGTTCACGCGTTGAGAGTAGGAACAGCAATCCATCGCATTGAAGAAGATATTCCTGCATGGATCAATGACTATGAGATGAAGATAGAATATGGTGATATCACAAAGAAACCATTCTACAAGGATTATATGGGTCTGAAGAATAATCCGGCCACTGCATACCATGCCTTGAACAGCAGAGGTAAGAATGTCATTATCCAGGAAGACGGTTGGGCGGCACCTGATACGGTACCTACTCATATGATAATCCTATTTCTTACCAGCTGTGGGGAGGCTTTCTACGGTGGCGTTGGAAATACTTTGTGGCTGGATAATGTTGAAATTGTGATGTAAGAATCACTTTTCCAGATAATTTTGAAAAAAAATCTAAAATCCATGCAACATAATGAAATATGTTTGCATCTATATAGCGGTTTAGGTTTTAGTACACGTTTAAGGGGGCTTCAAGACGTTTGTCTTAAGCCCCCTTATCTTTTTTCGTGAAGTATGAATTATTTAGTAGCTTCTACTGAAACCTTTCTAAAATCCTTCATAGCTTTCATAAGGTTAAGAGCTGCCTTACGTGCACGTGCACCAGCCGCCTTGTTACCCTTTTCTACCTGAGCGTCAGCGTTCTTTACGAATACTTCGTACTCAGCCTTAATCTGATCTACAAGCGCTTTCATGATTGTGTGTTTTAATAGTTTGTGAATTGGTTATTTGTCAAATCTTCAGCCAAGTTAATGGCTTTCTTGCAATTATCCAAATTTTTGCCTCAAAAAATGCTTTTTAGGCCTGCTTAGGCTTGGTATTGATGGAATTCATTGCTCTGTCTGGCCCTATTGTCGCCCAAGCCTTCACTCCGTCAATCACTCTCTTGCTTATCTCTCCCATCTGCTCCACCTCTTCCTTGCTGAGCTCGCCGAGTACATAGCCGACCTGCTGTCCGCGACCGAAGTCATTTCCGATGCCTACCCTGATTCTGGCATAGTCCTGAGTGCCTATGAGCTCGTTTATGTTTGTCAGGCCGTTGTGTCCTCCTGCACTGCCGTTCTTGCGGAGACGGAGGGTGCCGAACGGGATGTTGAGATCGTCCGATATTACCAGCAGGTTTTCTACCGGAATCTTGAGTTCATTCATCCAGTATCTTACAGCTTTGCCGCTGAGGTTCATGTATGTGGATGGCTTGAGCAGGTGAAACTTCCTGCCCTTGAATGAAATGGTCGCCGTACTGCCGTATCTTCCTGACTCAAAAGAAATATTGGATGCCTGAGCCCAGGCATCCAATACCATAAATCCCATGTTGTGTCTGGTGTTGGCATATTCGGCGCCGATGTTTCCTAAACCGACAACCAAATAGTTCATACCAATTCAGATTACTTCTTCTTACCAGTAGCCTGAGCCTCCATCTTAGCCTGCTGAGTAGCACGAGTAGGACGTACTGAGCAGATGATAGTAGCCTTAGGAGATACGATAGTTACACCCTCGTAGTTGAGGTCGCCAGCTACGATCTGCTTACCGATCATGAGGTTAGTTGAGTCAACCTCGAGGATATCAGGAAGGTTGTTCATCATAGCGCAAACGCGGAGCTTACGGCTTGAAACGAGGAGCTTACCACCCATCTTAACACCCTCTGAGTGTCCTACAACCTTAACTGGAACCTCGATAGTCACTGGCTTGTCCTCAGTAACGAAGAGGAAGTCTACGTGAAGAGCCTCGTCAGAAACCGGGTGATACTGTACCTCGTGAAGTACTGCATAACCGCTTCTTCCGTCAGAAAGCTTGAGGTCGATGATGAAAGAGTTTGGAGTGTGAGTGATAGTCTTGAGATCCTTAGCGTCGATAGTGAAGAGGATGTTCTCCATACCGAGTCCGTAGATGTTGCAAGGAACCTGTCCCTCGCGGCGGATAGCCTTAACGGCTGCCTTGTTGCCAGCTTCGCGTACCTGGCCTTTGAGTTCAATGTGCTGCATTGTTGTAAAAAGTTTAAAATGTGTTACTCAGTCTGGCACTTGGCCAGACCCCATTGCACCAAAAAGCGTCAGCGCTTTTTATGGGGCTGCAAAGATAGATAAAATATTTTATATTACAAGTTTAGTGTCAATATTCCACTTCAGAGTCTTGTAATATTTGTCCAGCTCGATGGATCCGTTGCAAGGCAGATACATGCTCAACCCCGAGAAGATGTCAATTGTGAATGATCCCATGAATTCGGGTGTGCATGCCTTGTATACTATGCACTCGTCCAATGCTTCCTGGAGAAGTCCCAGCTCTTCCTCTGTAGCTCCTGCATGGATGATGATGTCCTTGAGGTCGTAGAACCAGTGGTACTCATATCTGTAATATCTCTGAATCTCATTCGGATTCAGGAAAGGAATGTTGTTCTTGTATTTCTCAAACAATGTCCTGCATATATTTGCCAGCGGCTCCATCCTGGAGCAGTCAACCAGTGATATTGTAGCTGACCTGTATACTCCGCTTTGGATGTCATACTGAAGGAAATAGTCTTCACATACTGCCTGAGGATCTGGAGTGTCTGAGCCTATAAGGTGCTCGGTAAGTGTTTTGTAGTCAAAGCCTTCTGCGAGAACTTCCGTTTGAGAGAATCCAACTGTTCCGCACTTGCCCTTGAGCTCGTATGCGACTTCTACGCCACCCATGAGACAGGCATCGAAAAGGATATAGTCGAGATACATCGGCAATGCATTCGCGAAATCCTGAAGCTCGATTTCGTATGATGAGTAGTTCCCATATGAACCTACCTGATCCTGACCTATGCTCCTGGTGCTGTTGAAGACGTAGTCTCCGGGCTTGGAGTAGTATTCGGACGGGAGGTATCCGGTTGCGTGTGAGGAGAATATCATTCCATAAGATTCTGCCTGGAATCTTTCCTGGACGTCCGTGAGCACGGTGTGCAGCTGATCCGCAGTGGCCGAATACGTTTCCTTTGGATATGTTACCAACGTGTCCATCACAGTCTTGCCGTTGAAATCCCTGTATAAGCGGGTAAGTGTCGGCTCGGTTCTGGTGGAGTAATTGTTTTTGATTGATGGCTGATGGGAGTATATGAGCAGGATGTTGTCTTGTCTTGCCGATCCTGGAATCCAGCCTTTGGTAAGATCCTGGATGTCCTCAGACAGGTATCCGCTGATGGAGTTGTATCCGGCAGAATACAGGAGCAGCACGTGTCTTTGTTCGGGAGTCGGGGTTCGGTCTCCCGCTTCTGCGATGTTTTCGCCTGCTGTGCGGAAGCCGTCTCCGTGAATGGAGTCCTTGGAGCATGCTGCAAGAAGTAATGTTGCGCACGCGAGGAAGAGTAATATGCTGATCTTGTTTTTCATGTTTCTATATAAGTGGCGCAAATATAGAAAAAAAACATATCTTTGTAAAATGTGCCACGACGGGCGTATGAATTAATAAATGTAAACATATATGAAACTTATTGGAAAAATGTTGACAATCGCTGGAGTAGCGGCATTGATGTCAAGCGTTGATGCTACCGCTCAGGACAAGGACTTCAAGTATCTTGTTGACGAGTTTGCTGATCTTAAGATCATGAGGTATAAGGTGCATGGTTGGGAAGACCTGACCTTGAAGCAGAAGGAGTATGTCTATCATCTGGCCGAGGCCGCGAAGTATGGCCGCGACATCATCTGGATGCAGAACTGCAAGTATAATATCGAGATCCGTAAAGTGCTCGAGAATATCCTCGAAAATTACAAGGGCGATCGCTCATGTACAGAGTTCGCTGCTTTCGAGACATACGCCAAGCGCGTGTTCTTCAGCAATGGCATACACCATCACTATGCAGAGGATAAGTTCTTCCCTGAGTGCTCGCAGAAGTATTTCCAGAAGCTTATGAAGGCAGTGGGTGAGGGTAAGAAATGCAAGACCCTTATACCTGTTATATATGATGCTGATGTATTCCCTCAGCGCAAGTCTACCGACAAGACCGGCGATATCGTTGCCGAGTCTGCCGTAAACTTCTATGAAGGTGTGACAAAGGCAGAGGTGGAGAAGTTCTATGCTGACATGGTTGATCAGTCAGATAAGACACCGATTTCCTACGGTCTGAACAGCCGCGTGGTAAAGGGAGCGGACGGCGTCATTTATGAGGATGTATATAAGGTAGGCGGTCTTTACGGTGCGGCTCTTGAGAAGATCTGCGAGGAACTGGAAAAGGCTGCAGCAGTGGCTGAGAATGATCTTCAGAAGTCATACATCGCTGACCTTGTCGCATACTATAGGTCAGGTGATCTTAATCTCTGGGATGAGTACAACATCCAGTGGGTGAAGGATACAGACGCTGTCGTTGACTTTGTGAATGGTTTCGTGGAGGACTACAACGACCCTCTCGGACGTAAGGCTACATGGGAAGGCCTTGTCAACTTCAAGGACGCTGAGGCGTCACGTCGAGCAGAGCTCATCAGTGACAACGCCCAGTGGTTCGAGGATAACTCTCCTGTCGACGACCGCTTCAAGAAGGCTCAGGTAAAGGGCGTTACTGCAAAGGTCATCAATGTTGCGGTTCTTGCCGGAGACTGCTACCCTGCGGCTCCGATCGGAATCAACCTGCCGAATGCCGACTGGATCCGTCGTGAGCATGGCTCGAAGTCGGTGACTATCGCAAACCTCACGTCAGCATACAACATGGCTGCCCAGGAGGCTCCTAAGGGAATGCTTTCGGAGTTCGCTTACTCACAGGAGGAGATCGAAACCGAGAAGAAATATGGTGCGCTCACAAATGACCTTCACACCGACCTTCATGAGTGCCTTGGTCATGGCTCGGGACAGCTCCTTCCACAGACTTCTCCAAATGCTCTCGGAGAGTACAGCTCGACAATCGAGGAGGCTCGTGCTGACCTGTTCGGACTTTACTATCTTGCTGATCCAAAGCTTGTTGAGCTTGGAATTCTTCCTGATATGGAGGCCTATAAGGCACAGTATACAAGCTACATCCGTAACGGTATGTTCACTCAGTTCACACGTGTAGCTCTCGGCAAGAAGAACACTGAGGCGCACATGCAGAACCGCAAGCTCATCGCAGACTGGTGCTATGAGAAAGGACTTGCTGATAATGTGATCGAGAAGAAGGTGAAGGATGGCAAGACATATTTCGTGGTAAATGACTTCGAGGCTCTTCGTGGATTGTTCGGAGATCTTCTTGCAGAGATCCAGCGCATCAAGTCAGAGGGCGACTTCGAGGCAGGTAAGGCGCTTGTAGAGAACTATGCGGTGAATATTGATCCTCAGCTTCATGCTGAAGTACTCGAGCGTTATGCCGCTCTCGGACTCAAGCCTTACGGAGGATTCCTCAACCCTGAGATTGTGCCGGTGGTGGAGAACGGTCAGGTAGTTGACTACAAGATCGAGTACTGCGACAGCTACATCGGACAGATGCTTCAGTACGGCAGGAAATACGGTACGCTTTAATGCTTAAGGACTATAACTATTATCTTCGTATGGAACGTGCGATGTCACAGAATACTGTGGCATCGTATTGTTCTGATGTGGAGAAGTTTCTCAAGTTTTATGGTGGGCGACTGGAGGATGTCTCGGTGGCAGATGTTGAAGAATACCTTCAGTCACGTGAAGGCTTGTCTGAACGTTCACAGGCAAGGGTCCTCAGCTCTCTGAAGTCCTTCTTTGACTGGCTGCTGATGGAAAAAGTCCTTGAGGACAACCCTTGCGATCGTGTTGACGGTCCTAAGATAGGACGATATCTTCCTAATGTCTTGTCAGAGGAAGAGGTTGCGGCACTGATTGATTCGGTGGATGTTTCCGGATGGCAGGGGCTTCGCGACAGGGCGATACTTGAGGTGCTGTATGGCTGCGGACTTCGCGTCTCTGAAGCCGTCGGACTCAAGATATCATGCCTGTATTTCAAGGAAGGGTTTATAAGAGTGATCGGCAAGGGCAACAAGGAGAGGCTAGTGCCGATAGGGGATATGGCGATAGCAGCTGTGGAAGAATATCTTGAGGCTCGCCGTGTTCCAGCGGATTCAGAATCCTCTGACACCCTTTTCCTAAACCGCTTCGGCCGTTCTTTGAGCAGGGTTTCAATGTTCACCATGATCAAGGCTCAGGCTTTGGCTGCAGGTATAAGGAAGGAGATTTCGCCACATACCTTCCGCCACTCGTTCGCGACACATCTTCTGGAACATGGTGCAGACCTCAGAGTTGTGCAGGAGATGCTTGGCCATGAGAGTATTTCCACAACGGAAATATACACTCACATCGACAGCAGCACATGGCAAAATGAGATATTGCAGCATCATCCTCGAAGAAAATGATTACTTTTGCAGATTAACATATAAAATTTATAAAAAATGGATAAGAACAGTTATGCATTGGGCATGAGCATCGCCCACAATATGATGTCTTCAGGCATCAAGTCAGTAGAGTTTGATGATTTTGTAGCAGGTGTCAAGGCTATCCTTACTGGTTCGGAGCCTGCAGTTTCGTTCCAGGAGGCTGGTCAGCTTCTTGATAAATATTTCGCAGAGCTTGAGGCAGAGCAGAAGGCTGAGGCTGAAGCAATGAGCGCTGCCCTTCGTGAAGAGGGAGAGGCTTTCCTTAAGTTCAATGCAGAACAGGAAGGTGTTGTGGTGCTTCCAAGCGGCCTTCAGTACAAGGTCATCACTGAGGGTACAGGTAAGAAGCCATCTGCAACCTCGCAGGTTAAGTGCCACTACGAGGGAACATTCCTCAATGGCGCGACATTCGACAGCTCATACAAGCGTGGCGAGCCTGCCACATTCGGTCTTAATCAGGTCATCAAGGGATGGACAGAGGGTGTTCAGCTCATGTCAGAGGGCTCAAAGTATGAGTTCTATATCCCTTATGATCTTGCATACGGCGAGCATGGTGCTCCAGGTGCCATCCCTCCATACGCGACACTCAAATTTGTTGTTGAGCTCATCGAGGTACTCTAAGTTTCTACTGAACGCAGCCAGTGGAGAAAGCCATCGAAATATTCGCTCTTGTATCCGGAGTGATATACGTCATCCTGGAGATCAGGCAGAAGAACTTCATGTGGGTGCTGGGCATACTGACAAGCCTGGCATCCATGTGGATGTTTTATAACAATGGTGCATACGCATCATTCCTTTTGAATGTGTACTATTTCGTGACGGCTTTCGTCGGCCTATGGCAGTGGAAACGGGATAAGGCTGTGGTTGATGAGGGCATTCATATCCGTAGGATGAATGTGAAGACGGCAGTTGCTGGCTTTATTTCCGCATGTCTTTTGACTTTTGCATTGTCGTGGGGAATGGATTGTCTGCATGCCTGCGGCATCCTCAAGGAAAACCCTATGTCTTTGCTTGATGCGTCCATAGCGGCTATAAGTGCAGTTGCGACGTGGTGGCTTGTCCGTTCATATCTGGAACAATGGTGGCTGTGGATTGCTTCCAATATATTAAGCATTGTGCTGTGTGCCATGTTCGGTATGTGGTGGATGATGCTTTTATATGTCGCCTATCTGGTGTCTTCTGTGATCGGGCTCAGATATTGGAAAAAACACGGAGTTAATATATGATACTGATAGTTGAAAGTGGTGCGACCAAGACAGCCTGGAGGGCGGTCTGTGACGATGGCAGTGTGCGTGCGGCACAGACAGGAGGGCTTAGTCCGACCTGTCTGGATATGGAACATACGTGCGATATAATACGCAAAGCGGTTCCGGAACTTAATCCTGAAGGATGTCATGTCAGTGACATATATTTCTATGGGGCGGGCATTGTTTCACCGGAGTCTTCTGCTTCAATATCGCAGGCGCTTGAAATGTGGTGTCCTTTGGCTCAGGTTCATTTCTACTCTGATATCCTGGCTGCTGCACGCGCTCTCTTCGGAGACGGCAGTGGCGTAGTCGCTATCATGGGTACCGGTTCCAACAGCTGCCTTTATGAGTGTGGAGAAATAAAGAAGAACATACGTCCCGGTGGCTTTATCCTTGGGGATGAGGGAAGCGGAGTCTGGCTGGGAAGAGAGTTTCTCTCGGATTATATCAAGGGACTTCTGCCTGGCGAGCTCGAAGCGGCATTTGTGAAAGAATTTGGACTGGACTATACCCGGATCGTCCGCAAGGTATATAAGGAGCAGGCTGCATCGGCATTTATGGCCTCGCTGGCCCCTTTCATTCTTACGCACAGAGGGCATGAGTATGTAGTAGGTTTGTTGGAACGTTGCATAGATTCGTTCCTCAGACGTGCCTTGTCAAGGTATGCTTCATATGCGTCCGACCCGGTTCCTGCACATAAGGTGGGGGTTGTCGGCTCTTTTGGTTGTGCGTGTGAAGATGTTCTCAGGGCTATCGGGGAGCGTTACGACCTGGAGTTTGTGAAATTTATCAAGTCACCGGTGGACGAATTGGTGACCTATCATATGAAAGACCGTCAGTAAATGGCATATAAGGAAAATTACCCATCTAAACTTCTGGAAGATGCTGTGGATGTTATCGGCTCGCTTCCCGGTGTGGGCCGGCGCAGTGCTCTTCGCCTGGCGTTGCATCTACTTAAGCAGCCGGCTGAAAATGTCCACCATTTTACTTCGTCAATCGATCGTCTGCGTGACGAGGTGAAGTATTGCAATACATGCATGATGATCTCGGACGAGGAGACATGTTCCATGTGTTCGGACCGTTCGCGTGATCACAGGACCATCTGTGTGGTGGAAAGTGTACGTGATGTGATGAGCATAGAAAAGACCGGCCAGTACCATGGCGTGTATCATGTGCTGGGAGGCATCATATCTCCGATCAACGGAGTCGGACCGTCTGACATTACAATCAGTCAGCTTGTCTCCCGCGTGGCGGATCTGGTTTCTCCGGAGGCTCTTTTTGAAGCTGACGCCCCCGGCATTGACGGCGCTCCGGCAGAGGTCATCCTCGCTCTGAGCGGGGATGTGGAAGGGGAGACCACGGCATTTTACATCTACCGCCAGATTGCGCAGTATGGTGTCAAGGTTTCGTCACTGGCCCGTGGCCTTGGATTCGGTGATGACCTGGAGTATGCTGATGAGCTGACTCTAGGCAGATCTATTGTGAACAGACAGGATTTTCGTCCATAAAATATAATATATATGGAAACAATTGGCAATAATCTACTTTCATGGTTGCAGCAGATGGGGCTTTCTCAGGCCCTCTCTCGTGGGATTTTGGTTTTAGGATCTCTGTTGCTGCTGATTCTGTTGATCTGGCTCGTGCTTAAGATATGCCGCATGACATTGGTGCCGCTTATCCGAAGGGTGACCGACAGGACCGCTACGAAATGGGATGATTATCTATTGAGTGATGAGGTTCTCGATAATGCATGTCACCTCATCCCTCCGGTGTTGCTCTCTGTGTCTTTGCCTATGATACTTCCTGTTGGTGAAGATCTGATGTGGTTGGTAAACAAGGTGTGCGATATATATCTTATTGTAGTGGTGCTCAAACTGTTATGTTCAGTGGTCAATTCGCTGTATGCTATCAGTAATGAGCATGAAAAGATGAAGGACAAGTCCATAAAGGGATTCTATCAGATGCTCAAGCTTGTAATTATCTGCATCGGTGTCATCATTATAGTTTCAACATTGCTTGATAAGAGTCCGGTAGTCATCTTGACTGGTCTGGGAGCAGGAGCTGCCATCCTTATGCTCGTCTTTCAGGATACTATCAAAGGATTGGTCGCAGGAGTGCAGCTCGCGGCAAATGACATGGTGCGCCCGGGTGATTGGATCGAAATGCCGAAGTATGGCGCGGACGGAGATGTGATAGAGGTGTCGTTGACAACAGTAAAGGTGCGAAATTGGGATAAAACCATTACAACAGTTCCTCCTTATGCCTTGGTCAATGACTCTTTCCAGAATTGGAGAGGAATGTTTGATACAGGTGGAAGACGTGTCAAGCGCTCTATTAATGTTGATATGAGGTCGATCCGTTTTTGTACAGCAGAGGAGATGGAGCAGTACAGAAAACAGCCTTGGATGGAGGGATATGAGGAGACAGGGAACGAAGTGGTGAATCTGCACCTGTTCCGTCAGTATATCACTTATTATCTTCGCCATCACAGCAAGGTGCATCAGGATATGTTGATTCTCGTGCGCCAGCTGCAGCCGACAGCGTATGGCTTGCCGCTGGAGTTGTATTTCTTCTCTGCAGATACAGCATGGATAAAGTATGAGGATCTCCAGTCGGAGGTTATAGAACATGTTCTTGCTATAGCTCAGCAGTTCGACATTGAAGTGTTCCAAAGCCCTACAGGTATGGATCTTCAGAGCCTGGCTTCAAATTAGGGCACTTAAATTTGGCCGTTTGTATTTAAAATGATAAATTTGCAGGCTTGCATTTGTGTGTGCAAGCCTGTTTCGTGTAATATGAACTCGTTCCGACGACTGGGCCGGAACTTAAAACGGACGAGGTATGATTGAGATCTTCTACAAGAAAGACGGACAGATGATGGTTTCCCAGTCGGAAGCTGACTTCGCAATTATCCCTTACGATGATGTGGTATGGATTGACCTTTTTTCTCCTTCCGGTGAGGAGAAGAGGGCCGTCGAGCAGTATCTAGGAACTACAATCCAGAACCGTGCGCAGGCAGAGGAGATCGAGATTTCATCACGCTTCTCAGAGACTGAGCAGGCAATCTTTGCCAATACAAGCTTCTTGATTCCAGGTCCGGAGGAGTATACCGAAGAGACTGTGTCTTTTATTCTCAGCGACAATATACTTACTACTTTGCGTGAGTGTCCTTTGAAGAGTTTCACCGACCTTCAGCGAAGGATAATGGCATATCCGAAGATCTATCACTCAGGTCATGTCGCTTTCCTCAGCATTCTGGAAAACCGTATCGACCTTGATGCCGATATGGTCGAGCTCGTTTCAAAGGAGATCACCCAGTACAACAAGAAGGTGAGTCTGGGAGAAGATATCAGCGAGGAATTCCTCATCGACATCAACCAGCTGCAGGACAACACGATGCTCATTCGTGAGAATATCATCGACAAGCAGCGAGTTATCTCCAGCATTCTCAAGAGCGCAAATTATCCGAAGGAGTATCATTCAAGACTGAATGTGCTTCTTAAGGACATCTCGTCACTTATCAACCATACTGACTTCGGTTTCGAACGTCTGGAATACCTGCAGAACACAGTGCTCGGTATCATCAATCTCGATCAGAACAAGATCATGAAGGTCTTCACCCTTGTGTCCCTTCTGCTGATGCCTCCTACGCTGATTGCCAGCTTCTTCGGAATGAACGTCCAGTTCGGCTGGTTCGGCACAAGCGGCTGGTCATGGTTAATAGCGCTGGGCCTGATGGCGGTGTCAATAGTTGCTGTCTTCTGGGTGTTTAAGAAAAGAAAAATGTTCTAAAATACAGATGAATCTTATGACAATTTTCGGCATATCCTTTTGGGCGGCAAATGTGCTGGCATTCCTTGTCTTTATGATAGACAAGCTGCTTGCTCCAGGTGTGATGAGACGCATCCCTGAGCTGGTGCTTCTTCTGTTTGCCTTTTTCGGAGGCGCAACTGGAGCATACTTGTCCATGCGCTTCTTCCGACATAAGACAAAAAAGCCGTTGTTCTATATCTTTGTTCCACTCATGATGGTTGTTCAACTCTATCTTTTTGTGAAGTGGAAATTTTTCTAAGTTTGTCAGTAAACCCTTTGAAAATCCGAAATTTATCCATATTTTTGCGCGCTTTTCGACTCGAAGCGCGCTTTCTTTTATGTAAGTGGCTAAGAGCGAGCACAATAAATAATGTTTAACCCACTAGTTTGTTTTTTAAAATTTAATCATGGAAGAAAACAAGACAATTGCAGAGGTAACTCCTGCAGTAGAAGAAACCAAGAAGAGCGTTCTTAACGCTTCAGTCGCTCCAGAGAACTTTGACTGGGATGCGTTTGAGAACGACGATGTTTACGGCGGTTCTGTAGAGGCAATCGCTGAGCAGTATAACCAGACACTTTCAAAGGTTGTTGAAGGTGAGGTTGTTGAGGGCGTTGTATCAGCTATCAGCAAGAGAGAGGTTATCGTTAACATCGGCTACAAGAGCGAGGGTGTCATCATGGCTCCTGAGTTCCGTTACAACCAGGACCTTAAGGTAGGTGACAAGGTTGAGGTATTCGTTGAGAATACTGAGGACAAGAAGGGTCAGCTTATCCTTTCTCACAAGAAGGCACGCCAGCTCCGTTCTTGGGATATGGTAAACGCTGCTTTCGCAGCAGACGAGATCGTAAAGGGTTACGTGAAGACTCGTACAAAGGGCGGTATGATCGTGGACGTATTCGGAATCGAGGCATTCCTCCCAGGTTCACAGATCGACATCAAGCCTATCCGCGACTACGATCAGTATGTTGA
>JAZOPY010000035.1:0-26306 GCA_045655825.1 Candidatus Cryptobacteroides sp.
AATGTGCCGCCTCAGGGAGGACGCAAACACCCTGAGCAGAAGTTCATACAGGTAAATACAAAGAATATCTTGTTTATCTGCGGTGGCGCTTTCGACGGGATAGAAAAGCGCATTGCTCAACGTCTGAATACTCACGTGGTAGGTTACAGCGCTGCGAAAAACGTAGCAAAGATTGACAAGTCGAACATGATGAAGTATATCGCTCCGATGGACCTCAAGTCGTTCGGACTGATACCAGAAATCATAGGTCGTTTGCCTATTTTGACACACCTTGAACCGCTGGATCGTGACGCTTTGCGCTCAATCCTCACGGAACCGAAAAATTCGATTATCAAACAGTATGTGCGTTTGTTCGAAATTGACGGAATAACGTTGGATTTTGAGCCTGAGGTTCTTGATTACGTGGTGGACAAGGCAGTAGAATATAAACTTGGAGCACGTGGATTGCGCTCAATAGTTGAAACAATCATGATGGAGCCGATGTATGAAACTCCGTCAAAGCGCTTAAAGACATATACAGTGACATTAGATTTTGCCAAGACCCAAGTGGAGAAGGCGAATATGGATGTGCTGAGAGAAAGAGAGGAAGAATAAATATTAACCTGCATTATTGCAGTTTTCGTTACAAAATAAGGGACTTAGATATTGCTCTGCTGATTTTCTGACGTAAGGAATAAGAAAGTAAGTTAACAATAAACGATAATGACTATGCATGACGATCTGCACAAATCGCTGAAATACTATTTCGGTTTTGACGCATTCAAAGGTGAGCAGGAGGCTATAATGAAGAATCTTATGGCCAAGAAGAACACCTTTGTACTGATGCCTACTGGTGGCGGCAAGTCGCTTTGCTACCAGCTACCGGCGTTGTTGATGGAGGGTACAGCCATTGTGATTTCCCCTCTCATCGCTTTGATGAAAAATCAGGTTGACGCCATTAAAAACATCAGCGAGGAAGACAGCGTTGCGCATTTTATCAATTCGTCACTCAGCAAAGCGAGCATTGACATGGTTAAGGCGGACATCTTGGCCGGCAAGACTAAGATGCTCTATGTGGCTCCAGAGTCGTTGACTAAGGAGGAGAATGTGGAGTTCCTTAAGACTATAAAAATATCGTTTTACGCAATAGATGAGGCGCATTGCATTTCGGAATGGGGGCATGACTTTCGTCCGGAGTACAGACGTATACGCCCGATAATAAATGTTATAGGTGATGCTCCTGTGATAGCGTTGACAGCAACTGCTACAGACAAGGTAAGAGCTGATATAAAGAAAAATCTTGCGATTACCGATGCTGTGGATTTCAAGTCGTCGTTTAATAGAGCAAACCTTTTCTACGAGGTGCGTCCTAAGACAAAGAATGTAGAGAAGGATATCATCAAGTTTATTAAGTCGAATCCAGGAAAGAGTGGTATCATATATTGTTTGAGCCGCAAGAAGGTTGAGGAAATCGCCGATGTGCTGAAGGCTAATGATATTAACGCTGCTCCGTACCATGCAGGATTGGAACCTGCAGTGCGATCAAGCACACAGGACGATTTCATTATGGAACGCGTCGATGTTATTGTTGCGACTATCGCGTTCGGAATGGGTATAGACAAGCCGGACGTTCGTTTCGTAGTGCATTTTGACGTCCCCGACGGCCCTGAAGCATATTTCCAGGAGGCCGGCAGAGGAGGACGTGACGGAAAGAGAAGCTTTGCCGTCCTGCTTTGGAATGACTCGGACATCAAGCGGATGAATCAGATCGCAGCAGCCTCATTCCCGTCGTTGGAGTACATTGAGGACGTATATCATAAGATTCATGCCTTCTATGAGATCCCATACGACGCAGGTGCCGGCCGTCAGCTTAAGTTCAATCTGGAAGAATTCTGCAAACGGTTCAAGCTGCAGTATGCTGCTGCATATTATTCAATTGTATATCTGGACAGGACAGGTCACTGGACCTTCTCGGAGGATGTGGACATTGATACGAGGGTGCAGATTGTTGTCGACAGGAATGACCTGTATGATGTTGAGTTCCCGGATGTGCGTATGATGACTCTGCTGGAGCTCTTTATGAGACGGTATACAGGACTCTTCTCATATCCTGTACCGATTGACGAGAACTATGTCGCCTCCAGGATGAGTATCCAGGTGCCTCAGCTGCGTCAGCTGCTCTACCAGCTGTCGCTTCAGCACGTGATCCGGTATGTTCCGTCAGATCACGCTACCGTAATTTACCTTCACCATGACCGTCTCCGTCCAAAGAACGTGAACCTCGATCCGCAGCGCTATGAACTGCTCAGAAAAGCATCGCTCGGACGCATGGACAAGATGATAGAATATGTCTCAGAAGAAGATACATGCAGAAGCGCATATCTGCTGGAGTACTTCGGTCAGACAGATTCAGCGGACTGTGGCACTTGTGACGTCTGCAGGGCTAGGAAACAGACTCCGAAGGCTGATCTGAAAACCCAGATACGTGACTATATGAATTCCAGATCTGACTCTGCATATTCTCTGGAAGACTTTCTCGCCCATTTCGCCGGGGCATATTCCTCAGATGAGCATATAGCGGAACTGCGCCGCCTTATAGATGACGGTGAGGTCCCTCCTCCGTCCTATTGAATGACCAGGCCGTCGTAGGCCGGGAGAATGCCGTCAGGCAGTTCAGATGCAAGTTCCTCGTAGCGAGGCAGCTGGTGGGAGAGGTGGGTGAGCCATGTGTGCTGCGCGCCGACTCTTTCTGCTACCTTCAGAGCAGCCTCCAATGCAAAATGTGAGATATGGTGGCCGCGACGTACTGTGTTGATGATGAAGTGCTTAAGGCCTCGAAGCTTCTCGAATTCCTCCTCCGGAATGTGATTCATGTCGGTACAATAAGCGATGTCTCCAAAACGGAATCCGAGCACGGGTAACTTATAATGTCTGCCTCGGATAGGGATGATCTCAACCCCATTTATGCAGAATGGCTTTTCGTCAATAGTGTGCACCTCCCATTCAGGGGCTCCAGGGTACTTCTTCTCTGCAAAAGCGTATGAATACTCCATTCTAAGAGCATCTTCCACATACTTCTCGCAGTAAATATGTGACGCCTTCTTTTCCAGATAATTGAACGCACGGATGTCATCCAGGCCTCCGGTGTGGTCCTTGTGGTTGTGGGTCAGCAGGATGGCGTCGAGATGCGATACCTCTGCAGCCAGCATCTGCTGTCGGAAATCCGGGCCGGCATCCACGAGGATTGTCTGCCCCTCATATTCAACAAGGACGCTTGAGCGCAGGCGCTTGTCGCGCTGGTCGGAACTCATGCACACATCGCAGCTGCATCCGATCATCGGCACCCCCTGCGACGTTCCCGTTCCTAAAAATGTCAGTTTCGCTGCCATCAACGATATTATATTGTTACGTCTACGATTTTGCCGATAAGTTCCGGGTCGTACGGCTGGCTGATGCGGATGTAGTTTCCGGTGTAGCCTTCCATCATGCCCTTGCGGTCTGTGCTCTCAAAGAGAACCTTCTCCCTGACACCCTTGTTGGCTTCAAGGAACTCAGCATGCAGCTGCGCTGAAAGTTCCTCCAGCATCTGCACCCTGAGGGTCTTCTTGCTGTCCTGCACCTGATCCTTACGCTCGGCTGCCGGCGTTCCGGCGCGGCGTGAGTATGGGAATATATGGATGAACGCCGGACGCACCACATCGCGCAGGAATGTATATGTCTCCATGAACAGCTCGTCAGTCTCTCCAGGGAATCCTACGATCACGTCAATTCCGAAGAATACCTTCGGACCTCCCTCGACCTCAGTCTTTTCCCTGATATACTGAATCTTATGAGCAAAAGCCGCAGTGTCATAGCGGCGTCCCATCTCCTTCAGGATTGTGTCGCATCCCGACTGAAGCGGAATATGGTAGTGGGGGAGAAACTTGGTGCCGGAAGTGATCCAGTCTATCATCTCCTCGGTCAGCAGGTTCGGCTCGATAGATGAGATGCGATACCTCTCGATGCCTTCCACATCGTTCAACTGACGGATCAGTTCAAAGAATGTTTCTCCTGTGGATTTTCCAAAATCTCCTGTATTGACTCCTGTCAGCACGATCTCCTTGATGCCCTCTGCAGCAATAGCCTCAGCCTGCGGGATTATCTCGGCAATAGGACTATTTCTGCTCTCACCGCGTGCATACGGCACGGTGCAGTAGTGACACTTGTAATCACATCCGTCCTGGACCTTCAGGAATGAACGGGTCCTCTCGCCGCTGGAATAAGCGGGGAAGAATGTACCCAGGTCATGTTCGCATCCTGCAGTCTCGCCTGCATTTGCAAGAATGGTCGGCACAACCATGCTCTTCTGGGTAGCGCCAAACACACGAACAACCCCCTCGATCGCCTCGTAGTCGGCTCTGCGCAACTGTGCGGAACATCCTGTCACATAGATCTGTGCGTCAGGATTCTGCCTGTGAAGCTTCCTGATGATGTTGCGACTTTTCTTGTCGGAGTGCTCGGTAACCGTGCATGTGTTCACAAGGAATACATCAGCCCCCTTGTTCCAAGGCACGGCCTCGAACCCCTCCTTCAGGAGCACCCTCTCGTATGTCGATGTCTCGGCGTAATTCAGCTTGCAGCCGAGAGTTAAAAACGCTATCTTCATTCTTTTCCTTTGTGATAAACTGTGATGCGTGACCACTGGACTATGCCCGCTACCGGCGGCCTCTTCTTTGAAACTCTTACATAGAACGACTCGAACTGCGGAAATTCTGCAGCCAGTGCCTTTACGATGCGGCCGGCGACATGCTCCAGCAGGTTGGACGGCTGCGCCATTTCGCGTGCCACGACATTATATATAAGTGCGTAATTCACTGCGTCCTCGAGATTGTCGCTTTCTGCTGCCGCAGTCATGTCTACTTCGCCGCGGAAGTCCACCACGAATTCATTGCCGGCAACTTTCTCGTGGTGCAGGCATCCGTGATGGGCACGGAACTCCATGCCTTCAAGTTCTATTGTACCGATGTTTTTCATTATGCCAAAAGTAAGAACACACATGGACGCTTGCCGATGACAAGACCTTCCTTTTTCCACTCAGAGACCTTCATAGTCTTGATGTATGCATCCGGCATCGTGATGTTTGCTGCGACGCAGATTCTGGTCGATGCGCTGCATGTAGTCAGCATATCCGCAAAGAGTGAATCGTTACGGTATGGGGTCTCGATGATGATCTGAGTCTGCTTGAGCTGACCGGACACTTTCTCTAAAGTACGTAACCTGCTGCGGCGCTCGTCGGTCTTTGCCGGAATGTATCCGCAGAAGGCGAAGGACTGCCCGTTAAGTCCTGAAGCCATAAGTGCAAGCATCAGGGATGAAGGACCTACTGCCGGAACGACCTCTATCCCGTGTCTATGTGCCAGAGCCACCAGCTGGGCGCCAGGGTCCGCTACCGCCGGAAGGCCGGCCTCGGAAATCAGAGCGACATTGTTGCCGTTGTCGAAAAGCCTGATGTAACCCTCGATGGTTGCCTGATCTGTGTGCTCGTTCAGCTCGAAGAACTCCAGTTCTCCGATATGTCCCTTAAGACCGGCACGCGAGAGATATCTGCGTGCAGTGCGCACTTCCTCTACCACAAATGTGCGGAATCCCTGCAGCGATTCAAGCACCGGCGCAGGGATCACCTCCGCAGGATCGTTATCCCCCAGAGGAGAGGGGATAAGGTATAGTTTTCCTTTATCTGTCATAATCTTCATCATTCAATTTTAAGCGTCACTCTTTCTTCGTCAGCCCTTGCCTCTTCTTCGGCCTGCTTTGCCTCCTGTCTCTTCTTTTTACTTGAGAAAAGGTTCTTGAAGAACTGCTTGAGCGAGCTGAACTCGGTCTGGTATGTGAGACCGACACCGTTTCTCTGAGAGTTGTCGAGGTAGTTCGTATATGAATCCGCCGAGTGTGAGAACAGGTTCAGGCGGAATGCTCCTGACTTGTTGAGCTTGATCTCTATGTCAAGGTCACCCACGACGTCCGTCTGGGCGTTTTCGGTGTATTGCTTGTTGCCCACGCTTCCGTTGACGACGACTCGGTTGTCAAACATCTGCGTGGAGACTGCCACGTCGAAGACGTCATTTCCTTTTTCATTAGGCTGATAGTTCAGACCAAGGTCGAGCGGAATGTTCAACTGCTCCAGAATGTTGTTCAGCTGATTGGCCATCACCTGGGATACGTTCGAGTAAAGCATTGTGGAGTTGTTCACGATGCCGGACTGCTCGTCCGGAAGGAAACTGTTTGAAAGAAGGAGCGAAAGGAACTGTTTCTGAACCTTGTCCTCTGTGCTCAATGCACTCTCCACTCGTGACTTGATCATCGGGTCTATTTCAGGTATCTCGATACCGAACTGCAGGCGAGGATTCATCATCTTGTCTGTGATCTTGATCTTGCACTCCACAGTTCGTCTGTTCGCGACAGATGTCGTGTCACCAATCAGAGTTCCGATTGACGCTTTGGTCTTGTACATTGCGTCAATATCCAGGGTGCTTTCCAAAATGTCCCCCTGGAATGAGATGGAACTTCCGTCCTGAATCTCGAAGTCACGGTTGACGATACCATAGGCCACGAACTTGTAGTTTCCCCTGTTGATGTCGTACTCTCCTGTTATGTCGAATGTCTCCTCGTCCACCATCATCTGGATGGTTCCTGTACCATTTCCGGAAAGCATGTGTCCTGAGGCCTTGTCTATCCATATCACAGCCTCGACCTCTGGGAGTGCCGTGATCTTCATGTTGGTGGTGAACTTGCTCTCCTCGGTGGTCTTCTTCTCCATCTTTTCGACGATGATGTCGTATGGGTCCACAGGCTCTTCGACATTGATTTCAGTAAACTTCAGAAGGTTGGATCTTCCGGAAACCGATGTGTATGAAATCGGTACATGGAAGGTTCCTGTCTTGGCTGTTGTTGCCTCTACGTTCATCTGCATGTCGCTTGACGGTCCTCTGAAAGTGACGTTTCCAGAGCCGAACACATTTCCATAGAAGTACTCGTTCTGTTTGTCGTTCAGATCGATACCCTCTATCTCGTTGCACTTGATGTTTATGTCGTAGAATATGTTCTGGAACTTGTTGTTCCACTCGATTCCTCCTGTTATGCTTGCTGTTCCGTTGTAACGGTCGCGGCCTCTGACGTCGTCAAAGAAGAGTCCCGAGTCGGTGAAGCGGAATGAACCGTCTACAAAGTAAGGAACATTTGTAAAGTCTACCATCATGCTTCCGTCCCTTACCCTCGTTCCGGTACTCTCCCAAGATAGATTGTCGATCGGACCGTCGGCTCTGATCTCTCCGCTCACGTATCCGTTGAGATCACTGAATATTCCGTTCAGAAGCGGCTGGAGGTATCCGATGCTTACTTCGTCAAGCGTTGCATGTGCCTCTACATTCCTTGTCTTAGGTGTCAGTCTTCCTCTTGCATCAATGGCTGTCCTTCCGTCAATCTCGGTGCTGGCCATGATGTTGAATCTCTCGAATGCCTCATCCCATTCGCTTATTACGCTCAGGCGTCCCACTTCCTTGTCTGCGAAGTAAGTCGAATCAATTGCGAGGTTAACCAGTATTCCCTTGTCCGTCATAGGTGACGTCAGCTGTACATTACCTGAAACTGAGCCTCTGATGCCGAGATTTGTCTTGAACAGCGGGTTGATGATCGACATGTCGAACTGTTCGAGGTTCAGGTTGAGCGTGTCGGCCTTGAACTGGGATGTGCCGCCATGCAGGCTTATGATCTGGTCGTCGCTAGCAAACTCTACGTTAGAATCACTGATGCCGTCTTTAGCCAGTGACAGGAAGGACGGTCTGATCCTCCACTCCCTTGAATTCAGGTAGATTGTGGATGGAAGCATCTTCACGTCCATTCCCAGACCATTGATGTCTCTGTGAAGGTCTCCATGAATGATGAACTCTCCTCTGTTTTCCAGTTCGCTGTTGTTCTCATATCTGTATCCGACTCCTATGTGGTTGTCTTCTGCAAGGAACTTGACGCTGTTGTCGCTGAGCTTCACCGTGGCTACCTTGAGTTCACTACCGCTGATTTCTCCGGAAATCATGTCCTCGTTGTTGTTGAGGGTGAGATTCATGTCCATCAGGTAATTCCTGTTGAATGCGATGCGCTGTGATCTGACTGCGACGTTGAGCCTTCCTCGGTCATTGAGGTTCGCCTCAAGCATCGTGTCGTCTGCAATGTACATTCCCGGAAGTGCCCATGCAAGAATGTCCTGGGTGTTTCCGAAATGGAAGTCGAGCTTGTATCTGTTGCCGCTCCATTGGTATGACGAATCAGTGAACAATGCAGGAAGTTCTCTCTTGATGGTGACTCCAAGGATGTCATTTATGAACTCGGTTACCGGTGCCGTACCGGTCAGTGAGCCTTCTGCAAAAGATGATGACAGATCCATCTTGTATGTGCTGTTGGCTCTGTTTATGGAGTTAAGCGAAATGTCACCGATATTGTATGCTCCGGCACTGTTTTCCAGCCATAGGTCATTTATCACGATGTCTCCGAAGATGTCGTTAGCCGGGGTCTTGGTGAAGTCTGCCGTAAGTCTGAATCTGGTCTTGGATTTGCCGCGCTTGTCGATGTTGATCTTGTTCAGGTCTGCGTCTCCGACCAGGACGACAAAGTCATACTTCGTGTCTTTGTTGTTCTGTGAGATTCCATAGCGGCCGTGAGTCATGAAGTTCAGGTTCGGGTCATTGCATGTGAGTCTTCCGTCAATGAATCTCTCTGAAATGACAGCCTCTGCAGATATGTTGGAATAGTCATATCCGTACAGGTGCAGACGGTCGATGTTCAGGCTTTTGACTGTCGCCTTGGTCTGGACGTCTTCGTCTCCAAATGCCGCTTCCGCATCAAGGGTAAGTGTCGTGCATCCAATGAGGTCGGTGTCCAGGATTTTTCCAGCATCAAGGTCTTGAGTCATTATCTGGCCGGAAATCTTTATCGGGGCATCGGTGAGTATGTCGTCTATCCGGATGTCCTTGCCGGAAATGGAACCGATGGCTGATGATATCCTTGGCTGAACGACCATGTTGTTGAGCGTACCGTCTACCGTGCCGTTGATTCTGAACGTTTCATGTTTTGCAAGGCTGCTCAGGTCCAGTTCTCCCTCCGGCATCCAGTATGTGACGAATTGGCTCAGGCCTTTTGTGGTCAGTCTGCAGTCCTTCAGTTCGCCCTTAATCTTTGTGTTCTGTACGTCAGGAATGCCGGTGAGCCTTCCGCTGACTCTTCCTGAGAATCCTCCGCCTACCATCTCTACGGTCATGTCCGTTACTGTAAAGTCGTCGACGGTTCCGTAGTAATGTCCGTATGATGCGTTGACTCTGAGCTTGTTGCCCTTGAGCTGTGGGGCAAAGTAGCTGATTGACGTGAAGTCTACGAGACTGGTGCCGATTTCTGCATCCATCACGACCTTATGGATGTAGTCGGAAAAATCCTGGATGCCGGTATATATGAGTTTACCCTCAGGCATCCTGATGACTGACCATGGGTCTTCAAGCTTGAAATCGGTAATGTGGGTGAGTCCGTTGCCGACTCTTGCCTTTCCGGATATGCTGTTGCAGATGTATCCGCTTTTCTCTACGAATGACAGCTGCTTTAGGCTTCCGGACATGACTCCTCCCTTGAATCTGAGGTCCTCTGCGTCAGCGTAGATGTTTGAGATATGCAGGTCGTTCCAGTTGATGCCACCGTCGTAATAGGTGATCATCTTGCTGGTATAGTTGTTCATGGTAAATGTGAAGTTCTGCACCTTCACGTCATGAATCCTGAATATCTCCTTGTCTGTCTTTTCCTTCTTCGGTATCTTGTCCAGCCCGAAGATTCTTGTCAGGTTGGTTGTCTGCAGTCCGGTCTCCTTGTTGTTCTCCAGGACAAGATTCATCTCTGCATTCTTCAGTGTCACTTCATCCATACGGATGCCTTCATTGCCGAACAGAGTGTTGAACGAGAAGTCTGCAACGATGTATTCTGCTCTCAGAAGTGTGTCTATCTGTGTGTTTGTGGAATCTTTGGGATCAATGACTGGACTTTTATCGACGATGACCAGATTCTTTATTACGAGATTCGAGAATGGCTTGAAATGAATTTTTTCAAATGAAACCTCGCCGTCGATGTGCTCGGACAGCACTTTCATGACTTTATTGGAAATATATGTCTGGACCATTGGCGTCTGCAGCAGCAGGGCCAATGCCATGATGAGAACCACGAGGACCACCAATGTTTTCCAGAATATTTTCAATGCTTTTTTGATAGCGTTCGTGCTTTTGTTTGTCCAACTTGCAAAAATAGTAAAAATATCGGAGAAAATCTGTATTTTTGCGGCCGGATATGCAAAGCATATAATATGCCAGCGTAGTTAAAATAAAAATCAATATGGCAGATATCATACTCGGAATCGAATCATCATGCGACGACACTTCGGCGGCAGTCATCAAGGACGGCTACCTGTTGTCCAACGTACTTGCAAGTCAGGATGTCCACAAAGCCTATGGCGGAGTCATCCCGGAACTCGCTTCAAGGGCACATCAGGTGAATATCGTACCTGTTGTGAGTGAGGCGATTACGCGCGCCGGCATCAAGCCTTCCGACATCACTGCAATTGCTTTTACACGTGGTCCCGGACTGCTTGGATCATTGCTGGTCGGAACCTCTTTCGCCAAGGGACTAGCGATGTCATTGGACAAGCCTCTCGTGGAGGTGAACCACCTTCAGGGACACATCCTTGCCAACTTCATCAAGCAGTATGATTCGGACAACCGTCAGCCGGAATTCCCTTACCTCTGTCTTCTTGTTTCAGGAGGTAATTCGCAGATCGTGAAGGTGAACAGTCCGCTTGAGTATGAGATTCTCGGTCAGACTATCGACGACGCAGTAGGAGAGGCATTTGACAAGTGCTCGAAGATGATGGGCCTTGGCTATCCTGGTGGTCCTATTGTGGACCGTCTTGCAAAGGAGGGAGACCCATTGAAATTCAAATTCAACAAGCCTCATATTCCTGGTTTCGACTACAGCTTCAGCGGCATCAAGACGTCGCTGCTGTACTTCGTCCGCGACCAGATGGCCATTGATCCTGAGTTCATGGAGAAGAACAAGGCAGACATCTGCGCCAGCTTCCAGAAGACCCTGATAGACATTCTTATGGACAAGCTTATCAAGGCTGCGAAACACACTGGTATCAAGCAGATTACGATCGGTGGTGGAGTGTCTGCAAACAGCGGCCTCCGTGCCCGCATCGAGGAGGAAGGACGCAAGCGCGGCTGGACAACATTCCTGCCGGAATTCAAGTTTACCACCGACAACGCTGCGATGATCGCCATCGCCGGCTGGTTCCACTACCAGAACGGCTCCCGCTCGTCCCTCGACGTTGCACCGGTATCCCGCCTGGCAGAATTTTAATACAGTCGGCCGTCGTCATTGAACGTCATTACGAAGCAGTGTGGCACCCGTTGCCGGTTTCTCCGTAAAACAGCCCTTTTTACGGACAACAGGTACCCAAAACGATACTTTCTCCGTAAAACGGCCCTTTTTACGGATAAGGGTCAACAGGGCTGAGACCTCTGTGCATCAGACGTCATTGCGAGGACATGAAATGGCCGTGGCAATCCTCAAACAAAAATGATATATAAAAGATAAGGTTCGAAAATATGAAAGAAATAGAAGTTACCTGTAAACTTGGAAAGGAACTGACGGCTGACGAGATCCAGACAGCTGCCGTAAAGGCGCTGGGCGTGTCTCCGAAGATGAAGTCTCAGCTTAAGTACCGCATAATCCGTCGTTCCATCGACGCCCGCAACGATATCCTCTACCGCTATAGAGTCGAGGTGTGCAAACCAGACGAGGAACTCAATGAATACGTTCTTGAAGGCTATCAGAATGTTGCTGATGCAGAGCCTGTCATCATCATCGGTGCTGGTCCTGCCGGCATGTTCGCAGCGCTTAAGCTTCTGATGCGTGGCTTCAAGCCGATCATCCTTGAAAGAGGTAAGGATGTGCATGCACGCAAATTCGACATGGCTAAGCTTTCGACAGAAGGCGTGGTGAATCCGGACTCGAACTACTGCTTCGGAGAGGGTGGCGCAGGTACATTCTCTGACGGCAAGCTTTACACCCGTTCTTCAAAGCGCGGCGACATCCGCGAGGTGCTTCATCAGCTCGTGCTTTTCGGCGCAGATCCTTCTATCCTTATCGACGCTCACCCTCACATCGGCAGCGACAAGCTTCCCATCGTGGTCGAGAACATCCGCAAGTGCATCATCGAGCACGGCGGAGAGTATCACTTCGACTCCCGTGTGACAGATATTGAAAAGCTCGAGGATGGTTCATTCAAAGTGACGACGACATCGACAGAGACCGACGTCATTGCGAGGAGCGAAGCGACGTGGCAATCCCGCAAAGTCATCCTCGCAACAGGTCACTCCGCACGCGACATCTACGAGATGTTCCATGGCAAGGGATGGGAGCTTCAGGCCAAGGGTTTCGCACTCGGCGTACGCGTCGAGCACCCGCAGTCACTCATCAACAAGATCCAGTACCACGGCAAGTATCAGCCATATATGCCTACAGCCGAGTATTCATTTGTAACTCAGGTACTTGACAGGGGTGTATTCTCATTCTGTATGTGCCCTGGCGGTATCCTCGTTCCGGCTGCCACAGCCTCTGGAGAACTTGTTCTGAACGGAATGTCCAACTCGCAGCGCAACTCAAAGTGGGCCAACTCAGGTGTCGTGGTTCAGATCGAACCGGAGGATTTTCCTGAATATGCCCAGTACGGTCCGCTTGCTCTCCTGAGATTCCAGCAGGATATCGAAAGGAAGATGTTCGAGTACACCGGATCCCTGAAGGCTCCGGCTCAGCGAATGATGGACTTCTGCCGCCGCATCCCTTCAGCCAACCTCCCTAAGTCGTCATATCACCCTGGCGTAGAGAACGCACCGCTTCACGAACTCCTTCCGGAACATGTTTCCCTTCGCTTGAAGTATGCCTTCCCGGAGATCGGCAACAAGAAGATGCACGGCTACTACACCAACGAAGCCCTTGTGCTCGGAGTGGAGTCCCGCACCTCATCGCCGGTCCGCATCCCTCGCGACCCTGAGACGCTCGAGCATGTGCAGATCGCAGGCCTCTACCCATGCGGCGAAGGTGCCGGCTATGCCGGCGGTATCGTCTCGTCGGCGTTAGACGGCATCAACTGCGCCGCTAAGATCTAAGATTGTAAATAATTGAACCATAGCCGATTATGCTTTATAGATTTTTGTGCATTCTATCGTTGCTGCTGCCCTCTGTCCTCTTGGCGCAGGAACAGACGCTTCGTGTTGACTATATGTTCTCCGGAACGGACAAGTCTGTCGAGATTTCTCTTGATGAGATGTCGCGGTTTGACGGTTGGGCCGGTCGCAGGACCAATCTTAAGGATGTGCCGGTGCGTGGCAACGGACAGATCTGCATGACAGACGCGCAGACAGGCGACACGCTTTACCGCATGTCGTTCTCGACACTTTTCCAGGAGTGGCAGACCACCGAAGAGGCTACCAAGGTACGCAAGTCGTTCGAGAATGTTTTCCTTCTCCCGATGCCTGCCGCAACTGCAAAAGTCAATGTCTGCCTCTATGACTTCTTCGGAAACATCGTCGCTTCGCTCAGCCATATTGTGGATCCGTCGGACGTGCTCATCCGTCATCTGACCCCGAAAGCCCCTGAGCATAGATACCTACTCAAGAGCGGAATGCCGGAGGACAAGATCGATGTTGCGATCGTGGCGGAAGGCTATACTGCTGAGGAAATGTCTACCTTCTATGCGGATGCGCTGATTGCCATGGATGCTATCCTGAAGCATGAACCATTCGGATCATATAAAGACCATTTCAACTTTGTTGCGGTAGCTTTGCCGTCTGAGGACAGCGGAGTCAGCGTGCCGGGTGAAGGGGAGTGGAAGAACACTGCCCTCAAGGCCCATTTCGACACATTCTACATGGACCGCTACCTGACCACGCTCCGTCTGAAGAATATGCATGACAAGCTCTGCGGCATCCCATACGAACATATCATAATTCTAGCAAACACAGATACTTACGGTGGCGGTGGAATCTATAACTCATACACTCTTACCACTGCTCATCACCCTGCATTCAAGCCTGTTGTCGTACACGAATTCGGACACAGTTTCGCAGGTCTTGCGGATGAATATTTCTACGACGATCAGTATGTGGAGTACTACTATCCTGGCACTGAGCCATGGGAGCAGAACATAACCACACTGGCTGATTTTGAGTCGAAGTGGAAGGATATGCTCGATGCTGGTCAGGCCGAACTTCTCGAAGGCGCCGGCTACCAGTCGAAAGGCGTCTACCGCCCGGCTGACGACTGCCGCATGCGCACCAACAGACCGGATCATTTCTGCCCGGTCTGCCAGCGCGCCATCGCCCGCATCATTGAATTCTATCTCTAGCTATGTGGTTTGTAGCCCGTTACGCTTAAAGTGCTGGTACTTAGGGTTTTAAATGGTCATGCCTGCTGCAATTTGCAGCAGGCATGACCATTTAATCATCTGCAGATCAGGCGTTTAGGTGCAACGCGGAATTTAATACTGAACACTATACACCACAAAGGTACGTGGACCGATCACGGTTGTGAGAGTGTTCTTGTTCCAGAGTGATGCATCGATGGTTGAAGTCACCGGAACTATGGTCTGAGGTGCCTCCAGAGTGTTCTCGGCGTATGGATCGTCAGAGTGCAGCACAGTGCATGTAACCGGTCCGTCGAGTGTCTCTTTTCTGCTCAGACCGTCGAACTTCAAGGTGATATACTTCGCCTCGTGAGCAAGATTCACGACCTTGACAATATACTTTCCATTAATCTCGTCGCGTACGGCCGACGCGTAAAGTCCTTCTCCGAAACCTTCTGCACCCTGTCCAGCCACAATCTCGCCGTTCATCAAAACCGGAAGACTGTGCGTGCCGCAATTGGTAGCGTACATCTGCTGAACGTAGTAGCTGCATGAGCGCATGACATCAAGGTTGTCGAACCAGATCATGTCCGGTCTCCACTGCCAGCCCTCGACATGGGCGAGAAGGGGAGCGTATGATGCCATGTGCACCACGTCGGCATTTCTCTCCAGGCCGGTCATGAACGCAGCCTCAAGCAGGGACGCGTTGAAATGGTTCCACTTGCGTCCGTCGACTCCGTGGCATGCATATTCGCCTGCGAATACCTTCGGGCCTGTGCGTGGATAGCTGTCATAGCGTGCCGCATTCTCAGTAAAGAACTGCTCGTTGGCATAGTAGTGCTCATCGACGAGGTCTACGCCCAGCGCTCGCATCTCCTTCCACAGATAGTCGAAGTCCGCACCGTCCTTATATGGACCGGACGAACCGATGATGCCTATTTCCGGATATGCCGCCCTGATGGCCTTCACGAACACAGCCAGGCGCTGAGGATATCCCTCGCCCCACTGCTCATTTCCGATGCCGATATATTTAAGGTCGAATGGCTCCGGATGGCCCATCTCTGCGCGCACGCGGCCCCACTCGCTGTCGACCGGACCATTGGCGAACTCGATCAGATCAAGGGCGTCATCCACAAACGGCTGCAGGTCCTCGAGGGCAGCATCCGAATGCCAGTGCGGCTCATTTTCAAACTGACATGCAATGCCGCAGCTCACCACAGGAAGCGGCTCTGCGCCAATCTCTTCCGCAAAACGGAAATACTCATAAAATCCGAGTCCGTATGACTGATAATAGTCAGGGAACATACGGTGAGGGAAGGTGTAGCTCCAGCGTGTCTTGTTGATCGGACGGTTCTCCACCGGACCTACAGAATTCTTCCACTGATAGCGTGTCTCGAGGTTTGTACCCTCCACGATGCATCCGCCAGGGAAGCGGAAGACGCCGGGCTCAAGCGCTGCGATCGCCTCGGCTATATCCTTGCGCATGCCGTTTTCGTCGCCGCGGAAAGTCTCGACAGGAAAGAGGGAAATATGCTCCAGGTCAACTGCCTGTCCCGGAGTGTGAACTCTCCATTCGCGCACCAGCACGGCGCGGAACTCAGCCTTCGCAGCAGTCAGCGGTGACTTCAGCACGATCTCATATTTCTTCCATTCAGGCGAGTCCACGGTGATGACGCCGTGGCAGAACGCCTGGTCTTCACCCATTGTGCTCGGCAGGCAAAGCTGTACGTTGATCTGCTCTTGAGCCCTGTCTCCGGCATTTCTCGCCCACACGCTCACGCGGTACTCGCATCCTTCCTCCACACCGATGCCGAAGAAGCCCTCGTTGCAGATGGCCGTGAGCATGCTTGGGTGGCCAGGGTAACCTAGTCGTACGTAATGAGGATTGTTGCTGAAAGGTCCGTCAGACATGACCTTTACATTTCCGATCACATCCCATCCCGCAAGAGGATTGTCAAACTCAAAAGAGCGGTTCTTGATCTTCTCGGCGTAGAGTCCGCCGTCGGCCGCGAAGTTCAGGTCCTCGAAGAAAAGTCCGAACATTGTCTTCTGAATCGGAATGCCCTCAGCATCAGCATCAATGACCAAGGTATTTGACTGAGCAGCCATGCTGAAACAAGTCAACATGGCTGCCAGTGCCGCAATAGTTCTGCGTGCGTTCATAGTTTATCTCAACTTATTGATTGTGTTTGCCTTCTCAGTGAAGTAGTTGTTGCTGGTCGACATAAGTCTGTAGTCTCCGACTCGTCCCCAACTTGCAGGCCTGTCCTTAATCTCCATGTCTTCTTCAGTGTCATTTACGATATAGTCTTTGATCTTTGCCTGCCAGTCAAGGATGCGCTGAGTCGCTGTCGCCTGATCCATCAGCCCGTTTGCAGGGTTCACGAGCCTCTTGAGCTCATCGCGGTAGATGTTTCTGAACTCCTCATATTCCATCATTCTTTCCATCAGGACACCCCTGTCTCCCCAGTTGTACGGATCCTGTTTTGCTGCGTCGTACGCGTTCGATGTTCCGAGTGAGTTGTCGTAGTCGTAAGGAATGAGGAACACCTTATAATCATATAGGTCTGTGCTGTTGAAGTAAAGGTAGTAGTTGTTGCCGTTGTTCCACATGTCGTCCCACATGCCCACAGCCACGCTCACTGCGTATGTCCTCATCAGGAGCTCCACGTCGCACACCTGCTTGATCCATGTGTAGAAGCTGTCTCCCGGAGTTCCATGCGCCTTGCCGTTGAGCTTCTTGATGAAGTCCTGGAGTTGGGCCTTGGCTGAAGAGAAGCTTTCGCCATATTCCTTAAGTTCGTATGTGAAGTCGTCGCGGTTGTTGTCTTCCGCCATATTGGCGTTAGGGTCTCTCAGGTCTGCAGGGCCATGTGAGTCGTAGCTGCATTTCCAGAGGTTTCCGTCTGCGCTGCCGAACCACTGCTCTCTCTTCTCGAGATATTTGTTGTCGTATGACTCGATCATCTCATAGACTCCATAGTATGCCGGCTTCGAGTCGCCCTCAACGTGTATCCAGAGTCGGCAATATACGTCGAATGCCGCTGTCCAGATGCCCGCACGGCGGAAAAGATCGTAGCAGAAGAGCTCGCGCACATAACATGGGTCGTCCTTGAACCACTTGAGATTGAACTTTCTTATGCCCTTTATCTCGTGGTTTCCGTCCTTAACGAACTTACGGAGATTGACGCCGAAGTGGCAGTGCTGCCAGTCGGCTCCGTTTGTGACGTGCTTTCCGTCATTGCGGTGGGCCTCAGGTCTGCGGCGCGAGGTGTTTCCTCTGAGTCGGATGCCTGCATCAGTCACAGTTGTTGTTTCACTGCCTTTCTTATATGTGATGTCGCAATAGATGTACTCCTTGGTGTTGCTGTTCTGGTCATATAGACCGAGCAGTCTGTTCCACTCGTCCTTTGACACTGAAATCGTGATTTCCGGAATCACGCTCTCGTCCCACATGTAGCTAAGTCCGTTATGACCGATGTTTGCAGTGGTGAAAGGAGTATAGCCCCATCCTGAGCCTGGGTCGGACGGCTGGTCAGGATCCACCGGCTGGTCAGGGTTCACGGGTTGGTCGGAGTTGCCGGGCTGATCAGGGTTCTCGGGGTCCTGGTTTTCTGGGTTGTCTGGCTTCTCCTCTGGCTTTGTCTGACCTGGCTTGAAGTCGTCTGCGCCGGGGTATTTGTCAAGGTCTTCGCAGCCCATGATCAGTCCCAGACATAAAAAGAGATAAAGAAATTTCTTCATTATACCATACTACTAATATTATTGTGGCGCAAAACTAATAAATACGTATAACTTTTGCAAAGCAAACCCGTACCAGAATCCTTATTTTGTCAAAATTTGAAAATAATTTAGAAAAATTCTAAATTGGCATTGTTTTTCTGGAATTAATGTTTACCTTTGCGACAGAAAGATTCACGGGTTGATCGCGAATCATTGAACAAAGAATTACAAACGATTAAAAGAATAATATCATGGCTGTAAAATTTTATAGATGCCGCTATTGCGGTAACGTTATCCAGAAAGTTGTTGATTCACAGGTTCCTGTAGTATGCTGCGGCGAAAAGATGGAGGAGCTTGTTGCAAATACTGTTGATGCAAGCATGGAGAAGCATGTCCCTGTAGTGACAAAGCTTGATGATTGCACACTGAAGGTTGAGGTGGGAAGCGTTGCACACCCTATGCTCCCTGAGCATCATATCTCATTCATCTATGTAGAGACAGAGGATGGAGGCATCCGCGTTGATCTTAAGGACAAGCCTGAGGCTGTCATCTGCACATGCGGCAGCAAGCCGATCGCAGTGTACGAATACTGCAACCTCCACGGACTTTGGAAGACAGAACTTTAAATACTGAAGAATATGTTAAGCACTAAATTACATAACGCCATCAACGCTCAGGTGAATGCCGAGCTGTGGTCTGCATATCTTTATCTGGCAATGTCTCTCGATGCGGAGGCGAAAGGTCACAAAGGCGTAGCGAACTGGTTTTACGTGCAGTTCCAGGAGGAACAGGCGCACGCACGCATCTTCATGAATTACCTCAATTCACGCGATGCTAAGGTCGAACTTCTGCCGATCGATCCGGTTCCTGCAACATGGAATTCAGTGCTTGACATGTTCAAGCAGACGCTCGAGCACGAGAAGAAGGTCACAGGCCTCATCCAGAACCTCATGACCATCGCGAAGGAGGACAAGGACTATGCGTCAGAGAACAGACTCATCTGGTTCATCGACGAGCAGGTCGAGGAGGAAGAGTCGGCGCGCGATATGATCGCAAGCTTTGAGGCGGTCGAAGGCAACAAATACGGCATGTACATGCTTGACAAGGAGCTGGCTTCCCGCGTCTACAACGCCCCTTCACCGTTGGCGACAGCGTAAGAAACAAAAAAATGAACGTCCTGAGGGCGTTCATTTTCTTTATATTTCTGCCATGAATGCTGGCTTGGGATGGTGCTCCTGCGAGTCGTAGCCGAAGATGAATCTCTTGCCGTCTGAGGTCAGCAGGAAATATCTGTGCGACGGATCTGCAGTTCCGTACATGATGCGCATCTTTGTCTGGTTTTCAGCCAGATAGCCTTCAAGGTTCTTGATCTTCACGACATCTCCTGCCGGCTCCTTCTTCAGGGAATGCCCCGCCTGGATCCATGCTATGGAGACGTCGGTCACTCGCTCTGGATGATTCTCCTTTATATAATTATACAACAGCACGCCCCTTCTTTCCTGGCTGAGAGGGGAGTCCAGCACCATGGCTTCCTTCAGGTAGCCGGTGAAGTCGGTTGTGAAGGTCTCGTAGCTTTGGATGAGCATCCTTGTGATTTCCTGCCATGCCGGAGCATTGTAGTAGAAGTCTATCATCCTGGAGATCTCCATTGCGGTTTTAAGTTCATGAGGCTCCATAACCGGAGTCCGGAGGATCTCATACGGTGGAAGAGGGGAGTATCTCAGGCCGTTCTGCCTTGCGTTGAGCCTCATCTGTGTGCCTGGAAGCACTTTCAGAGATTCGATCTGCAGCTCATTCACTCCCAGTCCGGTCAGCTTGGTTATGTCTGAAACAAGCATGTGGAGGCTGTATTCCGGCAGACCGGCAATGAGGTCGGCGTGTGTCTCGACATTGTCCAATGAGCAGAGGAACTCCAGCCCTTCAAGCGAAGACTTCAGGCTGCCTTTGCGGCCGCTTTTCTCCAGGACGGTGCTGTCCAGACTCTGGATTCCGGCCTCAAGATGCAGCAGGCACTTCGGGAGAGTCTGCAGTTTGGCCTTCAGCCGGTCGGACATCAACGAAGGGTGGATCTCAAGGTGAAACCTCATCCTGCCCTCGTACAGGGCGAACATATCCAGCATACGGCAAGCGCGGTCCGTGTCATAATTGAATGTCCTGTCCAGCACCCTCACGTCCTTGATTCCATGGGCGTGGATGTTTTCCAATCTTGCCTCGACCTGTTCGAGGCTCTGGCTTCTGACCGGCTTCTCGCCTCCGCTGACGCAGAAGGCGCATGTGTTGAAGCAGCCTCTGGTCGTCTCCAGCTGCACAAAAGGCTTGTCCCATCTGAAGAACGGACTTTCCTCCGGGAACTTAAGTCCTGCAAAGTCTTTAACTCTTGCCGTTCCGTTGTCGTTGTATCTGCTGGCTTTTGAGTCCCTCTGTCCGATGTCTTCTTGCTGATCCAACCAGCACAAGCCTTCGATCCCGGTCCATGCTTCAGGATTGTCAATGCTCTCCAGCAGCTTCGGCAAAGCTACCTCGCCCTCACCTCTGACGATCGCAGTCACGAAAGGGTGCCTCCGGAGAAAATCCTCATTATCTCCCAGGAACTCCGGACCGCCGCACAAAACCTTCACATTGTCAATCAGTTGCACAGCACGCGAAAGCACTTCCACCTGCATCTGATGCGTGAACAGCCAGAATGTCGCGGCAATCACGTCCGGCTGCTCCTTCGCCACCGCCGCAGCCACTGCTCCGGGATTATCGTTGATCGTACCCCTCACAACGCACCACTCCCACTCGCTCCTGCCAACCACCTGCGCATGAATCGCCGGCAGCGCCACCGACGAATGCGAATACGAACTGTTTATGTCCAACCAAAGAATCTTCATAACCCCGCAAATATACGTATTTTCTTTGCACCCGCCGTCACCGCGCCCCATTGCGTTTCCTCCCACGTCATTGCTAACCCCATCGGGCTGACCTCACGTCATTGCGAGGAGCGCAGCGACGTGGCAATCTTCCCATCCCCACGTCATTGCGAGGCCATGCAATGGCCGTGGCAATCTTCAAACATAGAAAGTGACAAATTATTCCATAAAACCATTGATGTTTAGAATTTTAGTTGTATCTTTGTAACTTCGTTTTGTTTAGAAAATTTAATTAATAGTATAATAGAAACGTAACTTAAAATCAGACAGTTATGATGAAAAACTTTTTCTCTGAAGTGACTGAAAATCAGTCAGTTATAATCGGGGGGGGGCAGTATAAATCCCCTGAAGTAAAAGTTCTTACTTTTCAGCCCGAAGGCGTCCTCTGTGCAAGCGTGAATAACGGACACGATGGTTTCGTTTACGACGATGAGGAAATTCTTTAATCTTGGAGGGCTGAAATATGAAAAAATCATTTATTCTTTTCGCTGCACTCGCAGCTCTGTTTTCTTGTACTAAGGAAACTCCATTCTCTCCAGAGACACCATCACAGGAAACATACTCTGTAACTCTTACTGCGGCTGCTCCAAATCCAGAAGCGGATACAAAAACAACTTTAGTTGACGAAGGCCGCCTTGTGCATTGGACAAATGGCGATGCTATAAAGGTCGTTTTCTTCCCTAACCATACTGTTAGTAAAACTTTCACGTCCCCATCTGCGGTGTTTAATTCCAATTTTACAGATGAGTCCTCTGCTAGTGGAATCTTTAAGACAGAAAATTGGGCTTGGGGTAATATTGACATATCAAAGGATTTGACATCCAAAGGCCTTGCTGTATTTCCTTCTTCAGCTGTTGCTACTTCCAAGAAGGTTAATGGAGCGTGGCAAGCAACCGATACTGAGATTTCATTTGCGCTTCCATATGAGCAAGAAGCTATTAATGGAAATATTGCTAGTGATGTAAACTTCTCTTATGCAGAGGTTAGTCGTGATGCTTTTAGGTCTGCTGTTGATAATAATGCGTCAATGGATCTTACATTTAAGAATGCTTGCGCTATAGTGCGTATAGCAATGCCTATGCAGCTGGAGAAAGAGGTGATGTCAGTTACTATTACTTCTAATTCTGGAAAATCTCTTACAGGAAAAGGCATAGTGGATATGAATTATTACAAGAATGAGATTTCATCGCCTTTCGCTATAACTCCAGAGACTTCTTCAACATCAACTTCAGTTACACTTCTTAATAGTGATGGTACACCTCTTGTGCCAGGCGATGTATATTATGCTGTTGTTTGGCCGGGTGTCCATAATGATGGACTTTCTATTACCTTTAATGCATCAGATGGATCGAAGGCTACGAAGAACACTGGTCGTGTAACGTTGACTTCCTCAAAGATAAAGCCATATTCATTCTCAACTCCTCTTGAGTTTACAGCAAATGCTCCGGATTATTACTACTCTGATGGATCTATTGGAAATGATCCGGCTCCATCTGGAAAAAGTGTTGTTGGTGTTATTTTCTACGATAAAAACCCAAGAGAGAATGATGGCGAACTTGGATCTAAATATACTCATGGTTTAGTTGTCGGTTTAACAGAGTATAAGAAGGCATGGCATAGCGGTGATTTTCCGTTTACTACTGATCAGTTGGAAAATGCAGGTTTGAATAGTGCAAATGGATCAGTATATGGTTATACTGCATATGTGAGACTCTTTTCTATGAATTATAATCTTACCTTGTATTCCGGTAGGCCAAATCCAGTAGAGGGGGCAAGTGTTTGGTATGTTCCGACTAATTGTGAGTGGAATATTATCGCAAAGGATTTAGATTCAATAAATGAAAAGATTGTGGCTGCCAATGGTACTGCAATTAGTCTTAATAAAGAATATTGGACTCCTCAGGCATTGATGAAGGGATATCCTTTTTATGTAAAGATACAATCAAGCGGTGATGCATATGTAGCACAAATGGCTAATGGATACAATTGGCATAAACAAGAGTTTATGGTCCGTCCAATCTTCGCATTCTAATTCCCAACTGGGATAACGATATACAACCTGACGCGAGTCACGTTTTTTAACTTCATTCATTTGGGCTGCTTCGGCAGCCCTTTCTTTTTTATTCCGCACAACCTGTCCTCATCAGGCCTTGGCACCCTCCTCATCTCTACGTCATTGCGAGGAGCGCAGCGACGTGGCAATCCGTTATATTCCGATCCGGTTCAATGTCAATTTTTCTGTCATATCCTATTGTATTACAGAAAAAGTTTGTAATTTTGCAACTTCCATTGTTTTGCAAAAGCGGGTATGAGCGTTTGCAATTCAATGATTTGCAAAAGGTTGCAAATTTTGCTTTTTGGTAAAATTAAGCTGGCAACCATGAGAATCCCAATCAATTTTGGGATCAGGAATGAAGTTAATTTAAATACGGAATAGAAATGAATGAAGTTAAAAAGACTCTCGCAGGAGAGTCGGTTCTCGGAGCGTATGTGACTCCAGAGACCAAAGTGCTGCACGTGCAGCCCGAAGGTGTTTTGTGTTCGTCCGGTATGACGGAGAAGTTTAACGAGGAGAAATACTTAGACGGTAGCTTCTGGAACTAATCAAGGAGGAACGAACATGAAAAAGACATTTAAATTCTTCGCTGCCGCCCTCACAATCGTAGCCGCAGCTTCTTGCGCAAAGGAAATCTCAAATGACAATATCCAGGCCCCTGAACAGGAGCTTGTTCACAAGGTATTCACTGCATCTCTCAATGTGGATCCTGAAACTAAGACTACTCTTCACAAGGATGGTGTAACTGTTCATTGGACAGAAGATGATGTTATTAAAGTGATCTCTGCGGCTTCTAAATCAGGTAGCGATTTCAATGTCGTGTCAATTCACGAGGATTTCGCAGTTTTTGCAGGTGAAACTATAGACGCAAATTCACATAGGGCAGTATATCCAGCTGCAGCTTTGCTTTCTGATGGTCATATTAATTGGTGGTATACAGAAGAGGATTATTTTATTTTCGGTTCAAAGGCATCAAAGACCGCCTTGGCTCACCAGTATGCGGTTGAAAATAATTTCTCTATTGTTGAAGAGTTTGGTGTCTCATCCAACTTTGCTTTGTCTACGTCTGCCGAAGAGGGTCACCTTTATTTTAAAAATATTAATGCATATTTGAAGGTTAAGTTGGCAATGGATGATGCTGCTTCAATAGAAGTAAGTGCTGCGAAGGTTATGTCTCAACCGGCAAATGGAAATCAGAGTCTATCAGAATATGCAAAGTTGGGAGGACCTCTTATGTATGATTTGGCAAGAGGTATTAATGGCGTCCTTGCATCTGCAGGAGAGGATATAACTTTTAAAAAACAGGATGGAACGCTCCTTCTTTCTGGCGATGATATCTATTACTATATTGCAGTGCCGGCTGTGAAGATTGAGAATCTTAAGTTGGTTGTCAAAGATGCTTCAGGTAAAGTTCTGCAAACGCTTACAAAGTCTGGAGAATTTACATTCAAGGCAAATACTATTTATAATCTAGGTGAAATTGAAGCTGCTCCGGCAGCCGAGCCAGCTAAGGTTGGAGATTACTTCTACTCCGATGGAACATACTCAACAGAACTTGATTCTAACAAAGATATTGTTGGTGTTGTGTTCTATGTCGGAGATCCAACTGAGGAGGACGCTATTTTGAAGCGTGATTATCCATATTGTACAAATGGTTTGGTTGTTGGATTAAAACGATCTAGTGTGCAATGGCTATCAGAAAACAGAGCAGTATATGAATGGGCAGTAAATAATGGGTATCATACATTACAGCAATTTACTTATGACTCTCGTCTTAAGGAAAATAATAATGCCAAGTATAAATGGGGCTATAATAATACATCTGCGATTAGAGAGTATGCTTCGTTGAATGGATTGACTTCTGGACTTGTCTCTTTTGCTGATTCATATAGTGTTGCTGTCGAAGGTGCATCTTCATGGTATATTCCTTCAATTGCTGAGATGCAACTTGTGCGTAGTGCAGGAATTAAATCTAAAGTACAATCAGTAGGGGGTGATTCATTGTCAGGAACAGCTTATTATACATCTTCGGAGGAAAATTCTAGTAGTTATATTCCTACTATTACTTTTGAGGCAGGATCACTTTCTGATGGAGGTTCCAAAAGAAGCTATGAGAATGTCTTTGCAATCTTCGCATTCTAATTCATAGCGGAATTGAGATATATTACAAATCAGCCGTCCTTCGGGGCGGCTTTTTTCGTGTGGCGTGAAGTGTATATTGGTGACTATCAGTTAGTTGTGTGATATGCCTGCCGCCCTGGGGATGCAGGCATATTTGCTAAGTCGCTGTGTGATAGCGTGTTGCGTTTTACTGTGCTCAATCTAGCATAACAAAAGCCGCCCCTCACAGGAGGGACGGCTTGATTGTTACTTGCTCATCAGTAGTTTACAGATCAGTATGTGTCCTGCAAAGAGGTCTTACTCTGCAATGATAGCTTCGATTTCCTCTGCAGTCATATCGACAATGTCTGCAACCTGCTGCACAGTCATGCCTTTAGCAATCATTTGCCTGATCACTAGATTGATGCCTTCAGCCCTTCCCTCAGCTCTTCCCTCAGCTCTTCCTTCAGCACGTCCTTCAGCACGTC
The DNA here is from genome assembly GCA_045655825.1 of Candidatus Cryptobacteroides sp. GTDB lineage: Bacteria > Bacteroidota > Bacteroidia > Bacteroidales > UBA932 > Cryptobacteroides. Next base: position 25,723 of record JAZOPY010000035.1, read on the forward strand.
CCTCCTGAATGCCTTCCTTTTTGGCGTAGTCCATCTGATTTCTTAAATCTCTTTCAGTTGTCATGTTTTCTATTACATTTGAACGTGTTATCTCATCCATGTTCAACAATTCGGACACGGCAAACATCTTCTTGAAGACCTCATGATCCAGCACTTGCGGACGTGAATCCAACCTTGTCATGTTTTTCATGCAGAAATACATTCCTTCCAGAATGTCTCCGTCCAGATCTTCAATGCCCTTCTTGAATTTGTTAAGTTCAAGGAAGATGAACGTCAGTTTGTCTGTCAACAGAGCGTGGGTATTGTCCTCTCGAAGATGGTACACCGTCTTCACTTTCGGATTACCCTTGTTCTCATCGATGTTGAAATCCAAAATGTTGATTACATAAACCGGACAAAATGCATAATCAGTGCTGCCAGCATCCACTTGATTCCTCACCTGAAACGTAGAATAGTAAATTGAACGTTCCACATAGGTCGTCTGCTTACGTCTCTGCACTTCGACAACGATCCTAGAATCATCGTCAGTTTTGCAGAACATGTCATAAACAGAATCCTTCTTCTCTCTGTCCATGGACTTCATC
>JAZOPY010000036.1:0-9392 GCA_045655825.1 Candidatus Cryptobacteroides sp.
GAATACCAGGATCGATGAATATGACAGGGCCCTTGTGACGCTTCAGCACAGGGACAATGATATATATCGGTCGATCTTCGGTATGAACGAGATTCCTCTGGAAGTCAGAAATGCAGGTTTTGGAGGAGTGAACAGATATGCGCATTATGATGAACTTGAGACAGATGGCCTTCTCAAGAATGCGGCAGTTAGACTTGATGTGCTTTCAAAGAAAAGCTGCGTTCAGAGCAAGTCTTTCGATGAGATCTCCCTGCTTTCACGCCGAGCGGGAGAAATGGCTTCTTCGGTGCCTGCGATCCCTCCTATGAATCCGGATAAGGAGAAATACAGACTTTCCAGCTCTTTTGGCTATAGAAGTGATCCGTTCAGCAGGAGGACGACCAAGCATAATGGAGTTGACTTCGCGATGAAGCCCGGAAACCTTCTGTATGCAACAGGTGACGGCGTTGTGGAGTCGGTGAAATTTGAATTGTTCGGATACGGCAACCAGGTTGTGATCGATCACGGATTCGGATATAAGACAAGATATGCCCACATGAGCACAATCACCGTTGTCGAGGGAATGAAGGTGAAGAGAGGAGAGTGTATAGGCAAGAGTGGAAATTCCGGAAAATCATCCGGCCCGCACCTTCATTACGAGGTTATCTATAAGGGGGCGCATGTAAATCCTGCAAACTATTACGATCTTGACATCACGGTTGAAGAGTATGCGACCATGGTTCAGGATATAGCTGACGCCTCGCAGAAAGTTACTCTTCATCCATCGCATCAGAAGAGAAGATGATGGACGGGGGATACATATATGACAAGGAAAACGTAAGGTTCCGCAAGATGAAGACTCCGGTAAGGAAGAGGATTCGTCGTGTGTTCCTGTTTTTTGTTGCCAGTCTGTCGCTGACGGTGATATATTACATTGTCTTTGCCCTGTTCTTCAGCACTCAGGCCGAGAGCCGTCTTGAGAGGGAAAATGAGATGTTCGAGCGTGAACTGCCTCAGCTTCAGCAGAAAGAGGCCCTCCTGGCAGATGTTCTGGAGGGATTGAATATGCGTGATGACCGCATATATGAGGAGATATTCCATGCTTCGTCTCCGTCGCTGAGTCCGGTGACCTCTGTAAGTGACTTTTCCGGACTGGATACGATTCCGGATCATGAGCTTGTGTGGTATGCCCAGAAAAAACTGGATAAGGTAACAGCTTCAGCTGATGCTGTGGAGGCGGATTTCCTGCGGATCGCTCAGCTTCTCCAGGATTCGGCCTTTGTAATGCCTCCGATGACCAACCCTCTGGATGACTTCACCTTTGCACAGACTGGAGCTTCAGTCGGTGAAAAGATCAATCCATTCTATAAAGTGCCGATCCAGCATAACGGCCTGGATATCGTGGCCCATTCTGGAGAGCCTGTGCATGTTGCCGCTGACGGAGTGGTTGTCAATGTGATAAAGTCACGCAAGGGACTTGGAAATGTGGTGGAGGTCAGCCATGAGGGAGGATATGTGACAAGGTATGCCCATCTGGCGGATATAGAAGTGCAGAAGGGCAGGAAAGTCAGAAAAGGGGACAAGATAGGCTATGTAGGTGTGTCCGGAAATTCATTTGCCCCGCACCTGCACTATGAAGTGTTGCGTGATACGGTGGTGATGGATCCGGTAAACCATCTGTTCGCTTCGCTTGATCCGGAAGAATATGTAAATGTTATGATAATGTCGGCTACTACAGGTCAGTCTCTTGACTGATTTATGCCGCATACAAGATTGCAGCCATGGAAAAGTATTTGTACACAATCGGTGAAGTTGCCGAGATTCTGGGGGAGAATCCTTCCCTGGTGCGTTTCTGGTCCAATGAGTTTCCCAAGTTCATCAAGCCACAGAGGAACGCAAAGGGTAACCGACTTTTTACAAAGGAGGATGTGGAGACATTCAAGCATATCCATCTCCTTGTAAAGGTAGAGGGACTGACTCTTGAGGGTGCTGCAAAAAGGTTGAAGGCCGACAAGAAAGAGGTTATAAACAAATCACGTGTACTGGAAAGCCTGAAAGAGATCCGTCAGCAGCTGACCGAAATTCGAAGAGATCTGTAATGAAAGTAAAGGATATAATAAAAGTAATCGAGGACTTTGCTCCTTTGGCAGTCCAGGAAGGCTGGGACAACAGCGGACTTTGCGTCGGTTCTCCGGAGGATGAAGTGAATGGAGTGCTGATCGCTTTGGACTGCACCCCGCAGCTGGTGGATGAAGCAGTGGCCTGTGGCGCAGACATGATCGTGACCCATCACCCTCTGATATTCTCCGGCCTGAAGAAGATATCTCCGGAAACCCAGGTGGGCCGTGCCGTGATCAAGGCAGTGAAGGCAGGGGTAAGCATATATGCCGCACATACTTCCGCAGACAAGGTGCTTTCGGGCGTGAGTGGGGATATGGCGCGAAAACTAGGGCTGGAGGATGTGGAGATTCTGCAGAAAGCCGGAGATGAGACAGGACTCGGAGTGGTTGGAAATTTACCTCAACCTGTTTCGGCTGAGGAAGTCATAAGACTTGTAAAGCAGAGATTCGCATTGAAGACAGCCAAGGTTTCCAGACCTTTGGATGTGCCGGTTTCAAGAGTGGCGATGTGTGGAGGTTCAGGCGGTTCTCTTATTGGCGAGGCCAGAAGATCCGGAGCCCAATTGTACATAAGTGGAGATATATCATATCATAACTTCTTCGCGGAGGATGGCTTCATGATTATGGATATAGGACACTATGAAAGCGAAATAGGTATTGTGGATATTTTATTTTCTTTGATAAAGAAAAATTTTCCTACCTTTGCGGTTCGCATTACGCAGAATATAAATAGTAACCCGATATATTATTTTTAAGCGATATGGCTAAAAAGACAAAGACAATCGAAACTCCTATCGACCAGAGGGAGACATTCGTATCTATTCAGAAGAATTTTGCTGATTCAGACCTTAGCGTTGCTGAGAAGCTCAAGACTCTTTTCGTACTTCAGCAGGCTGATACTGAGATCGACAAGATCCTTCAGCTCAGAGGAGAGCTTCCTGTAGAGGTGGAGAATCTCGAGAATGAGATTACAGACCTCAATGCAAAGGCAGCTCGTATTGCAGAGCAGATCGAGGAGATGAATCGATTCATCGCCGAGAATAAGCTCAACATCACTGAGTGTGATGCTCAGATCGAGAAATACAAGAGCCAGCTTGACAATATCTCTAACAGCCGTGAGTATGATTCCCTGAACAAGGAGATCGAGAACCAGGGACTTCTCAGACAGATTGCAGAGAAGCACATAGGCGAGGCTAAGGAGCGTATCTTCGACAAGAAGAACGACCTTGAGATTGCAAAGGAGAAGATAGCTGTCCGTAACGATGACCTTGCAGCAAAGAAGGAAGAGCTTGCTAACATCGTTGAGTCAACTTCAAAGGAGGAGGCTAGACTTCGTGCAAACAGAGAGGCTTGTGCAGAGAAGATTGATGCAAGAACCATGAGCGCATACGAGCGCATCCGTCAGAGCAACAACAATCACCTTGCTGTTGTGTCTGTATTCAACGGTGACTCATGCGGAGGTTGCTTCAACACAATCGCACCGCAGAGACTTATCGACATCGCATCAAACAGAAAGATGATCATCTGCGAGCACTGCGGAAGGATTCTCGTAAATCCTGATTTCGAATAGTCTTTGACTTTATAAAATATGGCTGAAGAAAGAAAAAAGTCAGTCAGAAAGAAAAATCCGGCTGTAAATCTGGATACACTTGGGCTTGAGATGGGAAACAAACCACCTCAAGCTCTTGATGTGGAAGAGGCAGTCCTCGGAGCTATGCTCATAGAGCCGAACTGCATTGATGAGGCAATGGACGAATTGACGTCCAATTGCTTCTACAGTGAGAAGCACAGGATGATATTTGAGGCTATGCGCTCGTTGACAAATGAGCACGTGGCCTTGGATCTTTTATCCGTATCACAGAAACTGAAGGCTACCGGAAATCTTGAGACTATCGGCGGAACCGTGGCTTTGGTGCAGCTGTCCCAGAAGATAGGTGCCGCTGCCCACATCGAATATTATATAAGGATCCTCAAGCAGAAGTGCATTCAGCGTGAGCTCATCACGGCATCGTATGAAATACTTAAAAGTTCGTATGATGAATCGGTAAATGTCGATGACCTGATCGATCAGGCGCAGACCAAGGTTTTTGCTGCTGTTCAGAATAATGTCAAGAAGGATGTTCAGGAGATCGGCAAGGTCATCAACGACGCCCTTGATGACATCCAGAAACTTCAGGGTTCATCAGGTCTGAGCGGTGTGCCTTCTGGTTTCGCTTCTCTCGACGGAATAACTCAGGGATGGCAGGCTTCCGACCTTATCATCCTGGCTGCTCGTCCGTCTGTGGGTAAGACGGCCTTCGTACTCAACCTTGCCAGAAATGCTGCGGTTGATTTCAACATGCCGGTGGCATTCTTCTCCCTTGAGATGCCTTCAATCCAGCTTGCGAAACGTATGATGGTGTCCGAGACAAGGCTCAGCGGTGACAAGTTCCGTGGTGGTGAGAAGATCGAGGACTGGGAGTGGAAGCAGCTCGACATCCAGCTTAAGAGACTCGTAAAGGCACCTATATATATCGATGACACTCCTTCGCTTCCTGTAATGGAGTTCCGTTCCAAGGTCAAGAAGCTTGTAAAGCAGAAGGGTGTACGTCTTATTGTGGTCGACTACCTTCAGCTTATGCAGGGACCGTCCGAACTTCGCGGAATGCGTGAGCAGGAGGTTGCTGCGATTTCACGTACGCTGAAGGCTACCGCCAAGGAAATGAATGTACCTATCATTGCTCTTTCTCAGCTCTCCCGTCAGTCGGAGAACCGTCAGGGAAGCAACCGCAGACCTCAGCTGAGTGACCTTCGTGAGTCCGGTTCCATCGAGCAGGATGCGGATATGGTAATCTTTATCCATCGATATGACTATCAGGGCCTTTCTGAAAATCCTGATGATATCGGAAGAACCCAGATCATCATTGCCAAGCATCGTAATGGTGCGATTGCAGACATCGATATGAAGTTCCGTGCTGATGAGGTGCGTTTCGTGGACCTTTCTGACAGCCTTGTAAATCAGGCGGATGCCATGGGCGTGGAATCGGCTATGAACAGCGATTTCATTTCAGGAGGTGACTTTGCCTCAGGCAGTGACTTCGATTCGGTACCTTTTGAATAATTTAACTGATTATGGCAAAGAAAAACGAGATAGTTCACTCTGGAAAGGTGATTGAGATGACTCCTGACTTCACTTCTGTGGAGATTACAGTGTCGTCTGCATGTGCTTCATGTCATGCGAAGAGTCTTTGCGGAATGTCAGAGGAACAGGATAAGGTGATCATGCTGCCTACAGATCCTTACGCTACATACAATGTCGGAGATGAAGTGCAGGTATGTACCAAGATGTCCATGGGACTGAAGGCCGCATGGATTTCTTATGTAGTGCCGTTGGCTGTACTCATGGCCCTTATTCTTATTCTCACATCTGTGGGAGTGAATGAATTCATATCGGCAGGAGCAGCAATCGCCGGTGTCGGCCTTTATTATTTCATCATCTGGCTTCTGCGTGACAAACTGAACAACGAATTTGTATTTTATATTAAAAACCAACAATAATGACACAAACAATCATCTGGACTATTGCAATCCTTACCGTTCTCGGTGCGGCTCTTGCTGTCATCCTTTACTTTGTGGCTGAAAAGTTCAAGGTTGAGGAAGACCCAAGAATCGACGATGTTGAAAAGGAATTGCCTGGTGCAAACTGCGGAGGCTGCGGACAGGCAGGCTGCCGTGCTTTCGCCCAGTTCTGTGTTGAGTCTGAAGACCTCGGCAAGTGCTTCTGCCCGGTCGGAGGAAACGACGTTATGCAGAAGGTTGCAGCTGTACTCGGTCGTGAGGTTGCCGCAAAGGAGCCTCAGGTCGCAGTGGTACGTTGCAACGGAACATGTGAAAACCGTCCTCGTACCAACGAGTATGGTGGCTATCAGTCATGCCGTGTAAAGGCCGCTCTCTACAGCGGTGACACGGGTTGTTCTTTCGGATGTCTCGGATGTGGTGACTGCGTGGCAGCCTGCCAGTTCGGCGCAATCTCTATGGATCCAGCTACTGGACTCCCTGTTGTTGACGAGGAGAAATGTACAGCCTGCGGTGCATGTGTGAAGGCATGCCCTAAGAATGTGATTGAGCTTCGCAACAAGGGCAGAAGGAACATGAGGGTGTTCGTGTCATGTATCAACAAGGACAAGGGAGCCGTTGCCCGCAAGGCTTGCAAGGCTGCATGTATCGGCTGCAGCAAGTGTGCCAAGGTATGTCCGTTCGAGGCAATCACAGTCGAGAACAATCTTGCCTACATCGACTACACAAAGTGCAAGCTCTGCAAGAAATGCGTGGCTGAATGTCCTACAGGAGCAATCCACGCTGTAAATTTCCCTGTAATCAAACCAAAGGAGGAATAGTGCTATGATGAAGACATTTTCAATAGGTGGTATTCACCCAAATGACAATAAGATCTCAAAGGACTGCAGGATTGAAGTCCTTCCTGTTCCTTCAAAGGTGTTCATCTCTGTGGCCCAGCATCTTGGCGCACCTGCAACTCCGGTTGTAAAGGTCGGCGACCAGGTGAAGGTCGGTCAGGTGATTGCTGAACCAGCTGGATTTATTTCAGCATACGTACACTCTTCAGTGTCAGGTACTGTAAAGTCTATCGGACCACGCAAGGACCTTGCAGGCAACAACATGACTCACATCGAGATCGATGTGGAGGGCGACGAGTGGATTGAGGAAGCAGATCTTACAGATACTCTGGTAACTGCAATTCCAGAAGACAACAAGGCAATCCTTGAGAAGATCAAGATGTGCGGCGTTGTAGGACTCGGTGGCGCTACATTCCCTGCACACGTGAAACTTTGTCCGCCTCCTGGCAAGGTGGCTGACTGCCTCATCCTCAATGGTGCAGAGTGTGAGCCTTATCTTACTTCCGACTACCGTATCATGCTTGAGAGAAGCAAGGAGATCGTCATCGGAGCGGCTATCATGAAGCAGGTTCTCGGCGGTTGCCCTGCTGTTATCGGTATCGAGGAGAACAAGCCGGAGGCAATCAAGGCTATGACAGCTGCTGTTGAAGAGCTTAAGGCTTCTGCCAAGGGTTATGACGGCATCACAGTGATGTCTCTCAAGAAGAAATATCCTCAGGGTGGTGAGAAACAGCTCATTGATGCAGTAATGGGACGTCAGGTGAAGTCTATGGGACTTCCTATCGATGTCGGTGCAGTAGTTCAGAACGTTGCTACTTCACTCGCTGTTTATGAGGCTGTTCAGAAGAACATCCCGCTCGTAACCAACGTTATGACCATCACAGGTGACTGCCTCCCTATGGACAAGCAGCACAACTATAAGTTCCGCATCGGTATGCCATTGTCGTATATCGCAGAGTATGCCGGAGGCGTTCCGGAGCAGGCTGCAAAGATCATCAGCGGCGGTCCTATGATGGGTAAGGCGATAGCAAACCTTGATGCAACTACTGTCAAGGGCTCGTCATCGCTTCTGTATCTGACTGCAGAGCAGACCGTTCGTGGTGAGGAAGGACCATGTATCCGCTGCGGAAAATGCGCTGAGGCATGTCCAATGGGACTTGAGCCATTCCTTCTTCAGAAATATGCCCGCAACAGCATGATGGATGAACTCGAGGAAAATGCGATCCAGGACTGTATCGAGTGCGGATGCTGCCTCTACAGCTGCCCTGCAAACATTCCTCTCCTTGACATCATCCGCATTGCAAAGGGTGACGTCATCAAGATCATAAGAACTAGAAAATAACACAAAAATGGATAAACTAATCGTTTCACCGTCACCGCATCTGCATACAAAGACTTCGACCAAGTCCTTGATGCGTGACGTTGTCATCGCTCTGCTTCCGGCAGTGATCGTGTCCGTTCTTTTCTACGGCTGGTCTGCTATGCTGGTGCTTTCTACAAGTGTGGCTTCATGTCTGTTGGTAGAGCTTTTCATAACCAGATTCCTTTTGAAGAAACCTAGCACAATCGCTGACTGTTCAGCTCTGGTTACCGGTATTCTTCTGGCGCTGAATCTTCCGACAACAACACCTTGGTGGGTTGTCTTCATCGGTTCGATTGTAGCAATCGGTGTGGCAAAAATGACATTCGGAGGTCTCGGACAGAATCTTTTCAACCCGGCATTGGTCGGCCGTGTGTTCCTGCTTATCTCATTCCCGACATACATGACAGACTGGACCAGACCGCAGGGATTCATCGGAGGAAACATCGACTCTATCACTGGTGCAACTCCTCTGGGAGTAGCGAAGGAAGGTGGCATAGAGGCAATTCAGGGGCTCGATTACTGCGACATGCTGTTCTTCAACATCGGAGGTTCTGCAGGTGAGATCTCGGCTATTGCCATCCTTCTGGGATTTGCCTATATGCTCATCCGTGGTGTGATCAAGCCATACATCACTGTATCCATCCTTCTTACAGTCGCTCTGTTCTCGGATATCTTCTGGATCATCGACCCTACAACTTATACTGACCCGATCTTCAACCTCCTCACCGGTGGTCTTCTTCTTGGATCTGTCTTCATGGCGACCGATTATGTGACATCTCCGATGAGCAAGGGCGGACAGATTGTATTCGGTATCGGTATCGGTGTCATCACAATGCTGATCCGTTACTTCGGTGCATATCCGGAAGGAGTTTCTTTCGCAATCCTTATCATGAACTCTGTGGTGCCTCTCATCAACAAGGTGTTCCACACTAAAAAGTACGGGAGGGCATAAGCTATGGCAGTAAAATCATCATTCAAGAATATGGTTCTTTGTCTGTTTGTCATCTGTATGGTATGCTCTGCTTTACTTGCTGGAGTATATGCTTTGACAAAGGAGACTATAGCTGTCGGTGACGCGCAGAGAAATGAAGCTGCTATCAAGGAGGTGCTTCCTTCAACAGCAGCAGTAATTGAGGCGGAGAGCACAATACAGGTTAATGGAACGACATACACCTACAATCGAGCATTTGATGCTGAGGGAAATACTGTAGGATGTGCGATCAATGTTGCTCCGTCGGGATTTGGTGGCCCTATCAAGATGAAGGTGGGATTCAATGCTGATGGCATCGTGTGGAATGTAAAGGTGCTCTCTCATGCTGAGACACCAGGTCTTGGCGCAAAATGTACAGAACCTGCATTCTCTAAGCAGTTCCATGAGCTTGATCCGTCAGATGAGAAGAACCTCAAGGTGAAGAAGGATGGCGGAAATCTCAATGCAATCACAGCATCGACAATCACATCACGCGCATACGCAGAAGGCGTAGCCCAAGCTGTAGAGGTTTTCAATGCAATTAAAGATATGGAGGAATAAGCAAT
>JAZOPY010000037.1:0-14123 GCA_045655825.1 Candidatus Cryptobacteroides sp.
CATGGCTACGATCCGACTTGAACAATGCGTTTGCAGAGGAGTTTGGTGTGACTATCTCGGAGTATGGCGGAGCAATGGCTTCAACAGAAGACCGTGCGCTTCGTGAGAAGATGTTCAAGGCTTATGCATCAAGAGGAAACAACGGCAATGAGAATGATACAAAGGATCTTATCATGAAGATGATGGCTCTCCGTATCGAGAAGGCCAATATGCTTGGATATAAGAATCCTGCTCAGATGATTCTTGCTGACAAGATGGCCGGAACTCCAGAGGCTGTGGATTCATTCCTTGCAGGTATCATGGCTCCAGCTGTTGAGAAGGCAAAGGAGGAGATTGCTGATATGCAGGCAGTTATGGATCAGGACGTTACAGCTGGACTTCTTCCTGAAGGAAGCGTGATCGAGCCATGGGACTGGGCATATTACACTGAGAAGGTGCGCAAGGCGAAATATGCACTTGATGAGGAGCAGACCAAGCCTTATTTCAAGATGGAGAATGTGCGCCAGGGTGTATTTGACCTGACAACCAAGCTCTTCGGTCTCAACTATGAGAAGCTTGAGGGTATTCCGGTATATCATGAGGATGTAGAGGGATTCAAGGTGACTGATGCAGATGGTTCGCTTATCGGTATCATCCTCACAGACTATTTCCCACGCAGCACAAAGCGTGGCGGAGCGTGGATGACCAATTTCGTAAATCAGGAGATTGCTGCTGACGGTACTGACATCCGTCCTGTAATCGTGAATGTCGGTAACTTCGCAAAGCCTACAGCTGACAAGCCGTCTCTCATGACTCTTGACAATGTCGAGACTCTCTTCCATGAGTATGGTCATGCACTTCACGGCCTTCTCACTCAGTGTACATACAAGAGCGTGAGCGGTACATCAGTAGCTCGTGACTTTGTCGAGCTTCCATCACAGATCATGGAGAACTGGGCGTTCCAGAAGGACGTGCTTACAGGATATGCCCGTCATTATGAGACAGATGAGGTTATTCCTGATGCGCTTGTGGAGAAGATTCTTGCAGCTGAGACATTCAACCAGGGCTTCATGACCACAGAGCTTGCTGCAGCTTCAATCCTTGACCTCAAGTGGCATATGCTCGAGTCTGTAGATGGTATCGAGCCAGAGGCATTCGAGGCACAGACATGCAAGGAAATGGGTCTTATCGATGAGATCATCCCACGTTACCGCACTACATACTTCGCCCACATCTTCAGCGGAGGATACAGTGCAGGTTACTACAGCTACCTCTGGGCAGAGGTTCTTGACAAGGATGCATTCGAGCTCTTCATGGAGAAGGGCATCTTTGACCCTGCGACTGCGGCATCATTCCGCGAGAACATCCTCGAGAAGGGCGGCAGCGACGAGCCTATGGATCTTTACCGCCGTTTCCGTGGTGCCGATCCAGACCCTGCAGCCCTCACCCGTGCACGCGGACTGTAATCGCGTTTCTCAACAGATATGTACATCAATCCCGAAGTTCAGCAATGTTCTTCGGGATAGTTGTTTTGTCAATAACAATTTTTATAAGTCTTTGGTAATGAGGTTTTTGAATAAAAAGTGCGCCGCACTTTCCGTTGTGCTTCTTGTGCTTTCGTGTGGTCCTGCCAGGGTAGCTGGGCCGCAGGTGTTGTTTCATACGCCTGTCACTGACAGTATTCCATACCGAATCCCGACTATATCTGTCATGCATAACGGCGATATTCTCGCCCTGACCGACTACCGTCTTTGCTGCAACGATATCGGTTTTGGTAGGGTGGACATTCACGGCAGGATTTCGCGCAATGGAGGCAGGTCCTGGGGCGATGAGTTTGTCTTGATCGAAGGTTCCGGAGTGTCTGGGGCGACGGACTGCGGTTTCGGTGATGCTGCTATGGTTGCGGACAGGGAGAGCGGCGAGGTGCTTGTGATGATGGTCTGTGGAGAGACTGTCTATTGGCATGAGACCACGACCAGACAGAATCCGAACAGGATAGCTGTTCTCAGAAGCAGTGATAACGGAAAGACCTGGAGTCAGTGGGAGGAAATCACCGAGTCAGTCTACACTCTCTTTGATGATTCAGTGCATGGATGTGTGCAGAGCTGCTTTGTCGGCTCGGGCAAGATATTGCAGAGCAGACAGATAAAAGTCGGCAGTCATTACAGAATCTATGCGGCCTTATGTGCTCGTCCAAACGGCAACAGAGTGATCTACAGCGATGATTTCGGCAGAACCTGGAAGGCTCTCGGAGGTCCTGACGCCCTTCCTGTTCCGAATGGTGACGAACCCAAATGTGAGGAACTTCCGGACGGACGTGTTGTCATAAGTTCAAGGGCATGGGGCGGCCGCTACTTCAATATCTATGAATATACAGACGTTGCTTCCGGAGCAGGTGCCTGGGGAGAGGCTGCAGGGTCTGGAAAGAGGGTGAACGGATGCGCTTCACTTGAAAATGCCTGCAACGGAGAGCTGCTGATTGTTCCGGCAGTCCGAAAGGAAGACAGCAAGAACGTACTCCTTGCACTTCAGTCTGTACCTCTGGGGCCTCAGCGAGCCAATGTTGGCATCTATTATAAGGAACTGCCTGAGGATATATCATCCATCAGCCCGGAGTCATTTGCAGCTGACTGGGAGAAGCCATATCAGGTATCTGACACGACTTCTGCATACTCCACAATGCTTCTTCTGAAAAACGGAAACATTGCCTTTTATTACGAGGAATCCCTCACCTTGAACGACAGGGGCTATGATATGGTCTATGAGGAAATTTCTCTCGAATCCCTCACCTCCGGCAGCTATTCCCGCAACTAAAAAAACGCTCACTAGCTGTTGCGCTTAAAGTGCTGATAGCTAGATAAATAAATAGTTTTGCCTGCTGCATTTTGCAGCAGGCAAAACTATTTAAAATGCAGACTGTTAGACAGTTAACTGCTACGCGCTTCTTTGTGGTGTCGCGAGATTACGATGATATTATCTGCTGAGCTGGTGCAGGGCGAAGGTGTAGGCGCCGAGGGAGACAGCTTTATTGGCTCCGATCTTGGAGAGGGCTACGCCGATGCGCTTCTGTGGGTCGTATGTGACTTCGATCTCGCTGTTGTAGATCTTGATGCTCTTCTGTTCGCCTCTGAGGAACTGTCTGAGCTCTTCAGGATTGTCAAGGTCGTAGACCTTGGATGCCAGCTTGTTGATAGGCTCCCCGTTTAGACGGTACATCTTGCCGCGGAGAGTTTCGAACATCGCGTCCTTCATGTATTTGTATGCTCCTGCAAGGCCGCCGCCGATGACTACGAGTCCGTCTGTGATTGATACGGTCATCGCGATAGTGTCTCCGAGAACCTTACCCATCTGGGCGAATGCTCCTTTGGCAGCTTCTACGTCACCTTCGAGCTGGCCTTCTGCGATCTGGAAGATCTGAAGCGGCTCAAGTCCATGATCAGGATTGCCGGAAAGCTCTCCGTACACTCTTTTGACAGCTCTGATAGACGCTCCTTCTTCTGCGAAGACTCCGTCATGTCCAAGGTACGGCATGCTGAACATCTCGATGCATGAGTTGTCACCACGGTTGAGCTGACCGTTTACAACCATTCCGATACCCAGTCCGGTTCCTAGTGTGAAGCCGAGCAGATTGCGGTATCTCTTCCTGCTGCCGTACTCGTCAAGCAACTCGTTTACCTCGGGAAGTACACCACCGAGAGCCTCACCGTATGCGTAGAGGTCACCGTCATTGTTGATGTACACCGGCATGCTGAATTTCTTCTTGAGGTATGGTCCGAGTGCAACTCCCTCGCGGAAAGCCGGGAAGTTCAGAAGCTGACCTCCGATGATGCCGTTAGGGTAGTCTGCAGGTCCTGGGAATGCAAAACTTATTGCTGCAGGTCTTTCGTCAAGCTGGTCTATGATGGTTCTGAATCCTTCCGCCATTGTCTGTAGACAGAGGTCGAGATTGTCGGCATGTGCCGGAAGCGTCAGAGGTTCGACGATGAATTCTCCTCTCTGCATGGCTCCGAAGACCATGTTTGTTCCTCCGGTATCCAGTGTCAGGATAATGCGTGGGTCAGTGCTGTAGTTGATCATTAGTGTATATTAGTGCGGTTAGATTCACGAAGATAATAAAATTTAGTGAGTATCCGTCATTTCAAAGTCGATTACTGCACCTCGTGCTATTTCCGAGTGCTTCAGGAAGTTGCTTTGGTCGGCAGAACCATTGATGGTCATGCTTCTGACATATGGCGAACCAGGCCCGTTTGAAGGCGCATTGATCTCTATGTCGGAGCCGTTTTCCAGATGTACAACTGCCTTTTCGAAGAGAGGAGAACCTACGGCATATTCTCCGCTTCCAGGGCATACCGGATAGAATCCCAGGGCTGAAAATACATACCATGCCGATGTCTGGCCGTTGTCCTCGTCGCCGCAGTATCCGTCAGGAGCGGAGCTGTATAGTCTGTCCATCACCTCACGCACCCATTTCTGAGTCTTCTGAGGCTGTCCTGCCCAGTTGTACAGATAAATCATGTGCTGAGCCGGCTGATTTCCATGTGCATAGTTGCCCATGTTGGCAACCTGCATCTCAGTGATCTCATGGATACGGTATCCGTAGTAGCTGTCGTCATAGACAGGAGGTACCACAAATACAGAATCAAGCATCTGCGCAAAGACCTCCTTGCCTCCCATGGCCTCCGCTAGGCCGTCCACATCGTGGAATACCGACCATGTGTAGTGCCATGCATTGCCCTCAGTGAATGCTCCGCCCCATTTATATGGGCTGAACGGCTCCTGGAAGCTGCCGTCGAGGTTGCGTCCGCGCATAAGGTTATGTGATGGGTCAAAGACGTTTTTCCAGTTGTTCGAACGCGCTTCCCATTTCGCGATCTCATCGGCAGGACGGTCGAGCTTCTTGGCCAGCTGAAGGATGCACCAGTCGTTGTAGGCATATTCCAGAGTACGGGCTACGCTTTCGTGGATGCCGACATTGTATGGGATATATCCGATGGAGTTATAGTATTCATGTCCAAGTCGGCCTGTGGAGCTTACTTCAGGATGCACGTGCTCAGTGCCATAGACGATGCAGTCGTAGAGCGTCTGCCAGTCTTTCTCCGGAGTTATGCCTTTAAGGATGGCATCAGCAACAACAGATGCAGAATTGTTGCCCACCATGCAGCCTCTATGGCCTGGGCTTGCCCATTCAGGCAGGAATTCATTCTCACGGGCTATGTTGGCGAGACCCTGCTGAATCTCCTCATTTACTGACGGATATACCAGGTTAAGGAGAGGGAAGAGTGCGCGGAATGTGTCCCAGAATCCGGTGTCGGTATAAAGATAACCGTCGCAGATCTGACCGTTGTACGGGCTGTAGTGGACAGGCTTGCCATCTTCGGAGATCTCATAGAACTTGCGTGGGAAGAGGGTCGCGCGATAGAGGCATGAGTAGAATGTGCGGAACTGCTCCTCTGTGCCTCCGCCGACCTCGATACGGCCCAGGACTTCGTTCCAGCGGTCTTTAGCAGAAGCTTTCAGCTCATTGAATCCGCGGCCTTCGGCCTCCTGGAGGTTCCTCCATGCCTGCTCCAGCGAAATGAATGAAGATGCCGTCTGAAGGTTCACGACCTCGCCGCGCTCAGTTGCGAATGTCACGCTCGCAAGCGCATGATCACCCTCGTATTCGACGCCCCCTCTGAGGCTCATTTCAGGGCCTGCCCACAGGGTGTAGCTCTCCATCGGCTTGTCGAACTTGATCACAAACCAGTTGCGGAAGTTCTCCGGTACGCCGCCGCTGTTCTTTGTAGTGTAGCCTACGATGGCATTCTGCTCAGGAATGATCTTGATATATGAACCTTTGTCAAGTGCGTCGATGACGATGCCTGACGTCTCGCTCTGAGGATATGTGAATCGGAATGCCGCAGCGCGCTCGGTAGGGGTGAGCTCGACGTTGATGTCATGGTCTGCCAGATAGACCTGGTAGTAATAAGGCCTGGCGGTCTCGCTCTTGTGTGAGAAATAGCTCGCGCGGGCATCCTCGTGCACATGAGAAGCATCCCTTACCGGCATGATTACGAACTGACCGTAGTCGTTGATCCACGGAGACGGCTGGTGCGTCTGCTTGAAGCCGCGGATCCAGTTGTGGTCATAGCGGTAAGCCCATCCGTCGCCCATCCTTCCGTTCTGCGGAGTCCAGAAGTTCATTCCCCACGGGAGAGCCACGGCCGGATAGGTGTTTCCTGTGGAGAAGGCGTGGTGCGAAAGGGTTCCGGTGAGGGTCGACACATAGTCTGCCGGATCGCTCACCATCAGAGGCTCTTCGGCCTCTTGCTTTGCTGCGCATCCTGCCAGAAGCAGTGCAGCTATGAGTAGTCTTTTCATGATATCTCTTATAATATGCTGTTCAAAACGTGGAGGCGGCCGTCGTCGATGATCTTGAGGATCAGCTCGCCGAAGAGGGTGTTCTGCCATGCGAACCACTCGCGGGTGAAGGTCTCGCTGTCGTTGCGGTAGAACGACTCGTGCATGAAGCCTGTGCCGGCGTCTGTGGTCATCAGCTGGCAGATGCAGTCGCGTATCTCCTGGTCGTCGTCGCTGGTGAAGGCCTTCATCATGATACTCATCGGCCAGATGACCTCCGCCATGATGTGCGGTCCGCCGATGCCTTCTCCTGCTGTGCCTTCGTAGAAATATGGGTTGGCCTTGCTCCATACGAAGCGGCGGGTGTTCTGGTATATAGGATCATCGGCCGGCACATCGCCAAGGTAGCTCATTGCCAGAAGTGAAGGCACATTGGCGTCATCCATCAGGAAATGACTGCCGAATCCGTCCACCTCGTAGGCATAGATCTGTCCATATTCAGGGTGGTCAACTACAGCATATTCCTTCAGAGCTTGCTCGACCTCAGAGGCTAATGCAAGGCATTCTGTAGCGAGGTCTTCCCGGGCGTTCACGGCAGAAAGAATCTCTGCTGCCTTGCGCAGATTAGTCACCGCCATGAAATTGGACGGCACGAGAAACTCGAATGTGGTGGCGTCGTCCGAGGGGCGGAAGGCCGATGCGATGAGGCCTACCGGGTTTACCGGATTGCCTCGGCCCACAACGCATTTGGTGTCGAGCTGGCGGTCGGTCACGCGGAGGAAGCGGTAGCGGCCCGGGCCGTCCTTGCGCTGTTGGTCCTTCAGAACGGCCAGGATTTTGGTCATGGCTTCGATCCATGTATCATCGAACACGGATGCGTCCCCGCTGACCTTCCAGTATTCGTATGCAAGGCGGATAGGGTAGCAGTGCGAGTCGATCTCCCACTTGCGCTCGAAGACATAGGGGTTGGCAGCGGGCCAGTCGGTCTTGTTGGCTGCTCCTACCGGCTCTACATTGAAAGCGTTTGCGAAGGGATCGATGCAGATGCATTTGAACTGCCTTCTGATGACGCCTGCAATCATTTTACGAAGCTCCGGGTCTTCGCCTGTGTAGCGCACGTATGGCCATACCTGTGCACCCGAGTCGCGCAGCCACATGGCCGGGATGTCGCCTGTATATACGAATGTGTCCGGCTGACCTTCAGAGTCTTCTCCGTAATGAACGGTGGTGTCAAGTGTGTTGGGGTAGCAGTTGGCGAACATCCAGCGCAGACGCGGGTTCTCAAGCATTCCGCAAACCCTGGCTATCTCCTGTTCTACTGCCTCAGATGTAAAAAGACGAGCCTCCGGCTGCGGACGCTGGTCCACATACTCGGAAGGCTCATTTGTGCAGTACCATACCTTTGGTTCAGGCCCCATCGTGATGACGAGTTCTCCGCCGGCCATGATATCCTTATGCTCGATATATCCTTTCAGATATGCCTTGCCGTTGAGGGTGATGCTCTGGATATAGCGGTTTTCAGCGCTGTTGTTTTCCGCTGTGATGGTGAAATATCTGTTATCTCCGGTGCTTATGGTCGTGCCGACATTGATGCTGACCTTGTCAAAGAGCGGAGTTCCGAACCAGTACTGTCCCGATCCAGGTTCCACCTGGTAGAATCCCATCGACGACATTATATACCATGCCGACATCTGTCCCACATCCTCATTGCCCGAAAGTCCGTCCTTCCGGTCGGAATAAAGCGTGCTGAGCACCTCGCGGATCCTGTCCGCAGCCTTCCATGGCTGTCCGACCATCGTGTAGAGGTATAGGATGTGATGGCTTGGCTCGTTTCCGTGGGCATACTGTCCGATGAGTCCGGAGATGTCCGGCGATGATTCAGCACCCTCGATTACAGATGAAACGATGAAGAGAGAGTCGAGCTTGTCGATGAACTTTTCCTTTCCGCCGAAGCATTCCACAAGGCCCTCCACATCATGAGGCACAAGCCATGTGTACTGCCAGCCGTTGCCCTCGCAGTAGTCGTCTGCGCGGTGGGTCGAAGCGAACGGACTGTAATTTTCGCGGAAATTACCGTTGCTGTCCTTGCCTCTGATGAAGCCCAGTTCAGGATCGAAAAGGTGACGGTATGACTTGCTGCGGGCGTTGAAGTATTCGTATTCCTTCCTGTATTTCTCTGCCTTTTCTTCAGATGCAAAGAAATGATCCGGGTCTGCAAAGAGTTCGCTGAGATGTTTTGCAGCATTCGCAATGGCTCCGTCTGCAATGGCATATTCAAGGTCGTATGCGACTGATTCGTTCATCAGGTCGCAAGGGATGTAGCCGTATTTCATTCTCAGCCCCTGGCCTCTTTCCGGATTCATTGCCGAAGCCTTCATTGCCTCGAATGCGTATTCGGCATCGAGCCAGTCCACCATAGCGTCAGCTACAGGCATGATTCCAGGACTGCCGACCATACAGTTGGTCTCGCATCCGTGAAGATGCCATACCGGCAGCTTGCCCTGTTCCTGGTAGATATGCAGCATCGTATGGATGAATTCGCGATACCTGTCAGGCTGGAAGAGGCTGTACAGCGGCATGGCGGCGCGGTAGGTGTCCCAGAGGGAGAATGTGGTATACATCCCGTGGGCGTCGTTGCTGATTGTGCCATCCTTGTGTCTGTGGTCACCACCCAGATCGCTGAATTCGCTCGGCGCGATCATCGTGTGATAGAGCGCAGTGTAGAATATCTTCTTGGCTTTTTCGTCCTGTGTATCGACTTTTATTCGTCCCAGTTCGTGATTCCATCGCTCGTCAGCTCTGGCAGCAGTCTTGTCGAAGTCCCATCCCGGAAGATCTGCCTTCATGTTGTTATATGCACCTTCCATGCTTACAGACGAAAGCGCCACCTTCATCAGCACCTGCTCATTCTTCTTCGTCTTGAAATGTACATGAGCAAATGCCGACATGTTCTTGTACTCGTTTTCCCAGATCTGGATGTCTCCCTTGAGGATGTCCACTGACTCGAACGGCTTGGAGAACTCGGCATAGAAATATATCTTCTGGTCATCAGCCCAGCCGCGTGAGAATCTATATCCCCTCAGCGCCTGACCGTCCGGATCAGGCTCTCCGGTCTTTGGATTGACTCTTTCCACATGTGCATCCATCGGTCTGTCCCAGCATCCGCCGTTCATCATGTTGATCACGATGCCTGCATCTTCTGCTTTCGGGAAAGTATAACGGTGCATTCCCACATAGCTGCTTGCAGTCATCTCAGCCTTGATGCCGTAGCGGGTCAGAGGCACGCTGTAGTATCCTGGCTTGGCAACCTCCTTGCTGCGGTCAGCGTATGACCATAGGCCGGTAGCCGGGTCATCCTCCCGTCCGCGGCCGTATGCCACCTGACCTGTCACCGGCATCACGGTGATGTCGAACAGGTCTCCGATGCCGGTGCCGCTGAGGTGAGTGTGCGAGAAGCCGATCACGGTCGAGTCGCTGTCGTGGTATCCCGAACACCAGTCCCACTCCTGCGGGATGCTGGTCGGCCCGAGCTGCACCATGCCGAAAGGCACGTTGGCTCCCACGAACACATGTCCGTGTCCGCCGCTGCCGATCTTAGGGTCGACATATCGTGTGTACTCGTCAGCACGTGCGCCGAAAGCGAGGCCGGCAAACAGCAATAGTGAAAGCAGTGTATTCTTGTAAAACATAACAGGTTGTGTATCAGTATTTTGCGTGATATACGTTCTCCGTTTTGGCGGAACGTAAAGTGTGTAAGTTGTTGAGAATCAGTGTTTTATGTTGGGTTAGTTTTTTCCCGTCAATGAGCTTCTCGTGGCTGATGCGTCCCTTCATGTGGCGTCCCTTGGTGATGATCAGGCGGTCGCGGCCAGCGCAGTAAGACGGATCTAAGGTTATCTCGATGCGGTCGAAGCGCGGCATTGTCAAGGTGTATGACGGATGTCCAGGGCAGTCAGGGTAGAAGCCCATCATCGAGAACACCGCCCATGCCGACATTGTGCCGGTGTCGTCGTTGCCCGGAAGTCCTGCCGGAGCTGTAGTATAATGCTTGTCGAGCAGCTGCGAAACTATTTGAGCAGTCCTCCATTCCTCACCCTTGAAGTAGCTGAAGAGGTATGGATATGCTATATCAGGCTCGTTTGCCGGATCATAAAGTCCTTCGTCGAATACCTTCTGGAGCTTGTTTACGAATGCCTTGCGGCCGCCCATAAGTTTGGCCAGTCCAAGCACATCATGAGGCACATAGAAAGTATAGTTCCATGCGCTGCCTTCGTGGAAGCCAGGCACAGGCTCGAAGTTCTCGCCCTGACGCGGGTTGAACGGCTCAAGGAAGGTGCCGTCGGCATTCAAAGGTCTGAGGGTGCCGAAATCAGGACAGTAGTAATGCTTATACTGAAGCGATTGCGCACGAAACTTCGCCGCATCCTCGGTGTGTCCAAGGTCCTCGGCAAGAAGTGAAAGCGCATAGTCGGCAATGTAATATTCAAGCGCATGCGACACGGAGTTGTCGCCTGAAGCATCGGCCGAATATAGTCCCAGAGGAACATATCCTTCGGCCAGATAAGGGTCTATATCAGGACGCATGAGATTCTGTGCGCCCGGAGTAGTAGCAGACTTCACAAAGGCCTCGTATGCTGTCTCTATGTCGAAGTCGCGCAGGCCCTTGAGCCATGTGTCCGTGATGACCGCAATCGCAGGGTCTCCCTCCATCGTGAAGGTCTCACGTCCGAAAAGTTCCCACTTAGGCATCCAACCCCATTCCTTGTACATAGAGACCATCGAACGGACCATGTCAAGCTGTCTTTCCGGATAGACAAGAGTCATCAGCTGGTGCAGGTTGCGGTAGGTGTCCCAAAGCGAGAACACGCTGTAGCGGTTCTGCCCTTCCGGCACGCGGCCCACTCCGTCAGACTCCATCAATGGATACTCGCCATTGACATCGTTGAGGATGCTAGGGTGGATAAGTGTATGATAAAGAGCGGTATAGAATACTTCCAGGTCCTTCTCGGTGCCTCCGCTGACCTTAATGCGCGACAGGTCAGATTCCCATGCTTGTCCGGCTGCAGCGCGAACGGCCTCGAAGTTTGAAACTCCCGGGTCGAGCTTGGCCTGCTCGGCGTTCAGATTTTCCCAGGCATTCTCGCAGCTCACGAATGAAACTCCCATCTGAAGTTCCACCTGCTCGCCCTCTGCGGTGTCGAAAGAAAACCAGTATCCTATGTCATTGCCGGCGATTTCACGGCCGTAACGTTGGTAGATCTTATAAGTTCCGTCATCCGGAGTCCATGCTCCCTCTACTCCTGCCAGCAGCGGCTGGAACTTCCAGAAACCGCCCTTCGAAGGCACCTTGTTGATGCGGATGGCGAAATATACAGGGAATACCGCCTGCGAATTATAGCAGAATGTTCCGGCAAGGCGCATGCCCTCGATTTCGGTCTCGCTGACCTTGCGGATCCATGCTCCGGTCTCATTGGTTAGACCCTCGCCGAAGTTCACAAGGATGTTACCCTGGCCACCAGGGAAGGTATAGCGCTCGATCGAAGTGCGGGTAGTCGCGCTGACCTCGGCCTTGATGCCATGGGCCAGCAGCTCGCAGCCATAATAACCGGGCTCGGCCACCTCAGAAGTATACTCCGATCCGTAAACATGGTAATCCACCATCAGCGGACCGCTTGTCGGCATTGTCAATGCCAGACCAACCTCCGGACATCCTACACCACTGAGGTTTACATGTGAAAATCCTGTAAAATACTTGTTGTCAGAACTATAAGGCGTACTCCACCACCTGCTGTCCTTGTCATATCGGTTCATCTCCGACCCCATCACATTGAACGGAGTCACGGACATCATTCCATTAGGACATAGTGCACCCGGATTTGTTGTGCCGTAATTAGACGACCCGATGAACGGATTTACGTGGTTTGTGAGCTTAGGCTCCTGCGCGTAAGCTGAAAAGCAGACGGTGCAAAGCGCCAGGGCTATGAATAAAGTGTGACGCACTATTTGTTTAAATCGTTAAGTGTTAATCCTTTAGAAAATTAGTGGTTAGGCCTGAATCTCTACTTCCTTATCAGCTGATCAAGCGTGTTCAGGCGACTGCTGATGTGGTTGCGGACGGTGCCGAGTTCGGCTTCGTATGAGCCGAGGGCCTGGAAGTTCATGTGCACCCACTGGTCGAGGATCCTCCATCTCTTGAAGTTCAGCTGCTGAGATTCGTTGAGGAGCTTGGCTGTGTCTTCCATGTATGTGGCGAGACCCTTTAGGTTGCCCTCGTTCAGGGCGGCGTCCCAGAGCTCTACGAGGCGCGCCTTGGCCTGAGGGTCCTCCTTTACGATTCTCATGACGATGTCCTTCAGTCTTCCTCCTGCGAACGATCCGTTGACCGCACAGAGATAGTCCGCCGATGTTATAGGATGCGTGCGGTAGTCGTTGTCGAACGAGAGGTCATTGTCCCATGTAGGACCGGTGTACAGTTTGCCGTCTGCGGCGTCCTTGTACATGTACACGCTCCAGAACGCGTCTGTGTTGGCGCAGAACTCGCCGACGATGAAGTTGCGCAGGAAGCTGTCCAGGTCGAGATACTTGCGGTAGCCATTGTTGGCGTCGGTGAAGTTCGAGGCAAGAGCAGCCGATTCAAACTTGTTGAAATAGTCGTTTATGAACTTCTTTTGCTGGTCTGTGATATCGTCCTCGTCCGGGTGCTTGATGGTCACCGGAATGCCAGACGCTGAAGCGAACATAACCTCCTCGTCCCATGCGTAAGCGTCGATTTCTATAAGATATCCGTCCTCGCACGGCACTCTGTCATCGTCTGCCTCTACCTGGTCGCAGAACTGGTAACATCCTCTGTATTCGCCGTTTATGATCAGGTCTACAGGGTGGCAGAACGGTGTGTATGGCTGACCTACTCTTCTGCTGACCTCGAAGGCGAGGATGTTACGCATGAGGGTCTTGTCGCCGTGGTTGCTGATCAGTGTCCATTTCTTTGCTGAAGCCGGTGCTCCAAGAGGACTCTGCTTTTTGTCGAACTTGAGTCTGTACGGCTTCTTCTCGAAATTCCAGCTCGCGTTTCCGCGGCCGCGGATCTCGGTGCCGCTGGTTGCCAGAAGGTTGGTGCCGTTTTCAGATATGATGTAGACATTGCTTATCAGGTCCTTGGTCTTTTCGATGACCTCCTCTCCGCCGGCGATGTTCACCACCACGGTCGGAAGGTTGGTGAGCTGATACAGTTTCGAGTCGTCTCCTTCGGACTTGTATCCATGGAACTCAAGCTCTGCAAGGTTGCATCGCACATCGTATGGGCTGACATAACGGACATATCTGAATCCGCGCGAGCAGTCCACCTGTCCGTAATGCATGACTCCCTCTGAAGCAGCCGACTTGATCATGTAGATCGGCAACGCGTCGCTGAAATCCGGCTCGTTGGCTCCCTCGATTACAGCCAGCTCCACGCGTCCGCCCTGTGTCTTGCGAGGGGAGTATCCTACCTTCGTGATTACATGCTTCTCGCCGAGGTCGAGGCCCACCCATGTGCGTGAGCGGTCGTATGAGGCAAAGAAGGTGTCAAAGTTGCCGTCGAACACGTTGTTCTTGGTGTTGACAGTGGTCGACATGGCATTTCCATTGTCATAGTCCACCGAATACTGGCTGCCGATGATCGTTCCTGTAAGTTTTTCCGGTACCGTTTCCAGTTCTGTCCTTGCTATGGTATAGTCAGAAGTCCAGGTCCTTTCGTTCTGCTTGTCTTCCACCCATCCCCAGATGTAGTAATCCGTGTCATCTTCCAGACCGGTTATCGTTGTCTG
>JAZOPY010000038.1:0-12533 GCA_045655825.1 Candidatus Cryptobacteroides sp.
TAACAACTAAATTCTACCGTATGAGAAAGTATCTGACTATGGTGGTGCTGCTACTTGTGAGCATGGCAGCTTATGCTCAGCAGCATTCTGTAAAGGGTACGGTGGTCGATCAATCCGGCATTCCTGTAATAGGCATGACCGTCGTTGAGCAGGGTACCCAGAATGGTACCACCACCGACATCGATGGTAACTGGCAGCTGAAAGTTTCTTCAGGAAACGTGACCCTTGAGTTTGCAGCTCTTGGCTATCTTACAGTTACTGAAAAGGTTAACAATCGTGCTGTAATCGACTTGACAGCGTCAGAAGACGCGATCATGCTCGATGCTGTCGTGGCGATCGGTTATGGTACAGTCCGCAAGAGAGACCTTACCACAGCCGTTTCTACAGTGTCTACAGAAGACACCAAGCTCCGTCCTGTGACTGAGGCTTCGGGATTCATCCAGGGTAAGGTTGCCGGTGTGACCGTGCAGCAGACCAGCGGTCTTCCGGGAGCAGGTATGACAGTCCGCGTGCGCGGTGCGTCATCCATCGCTTCATCTAATGACCCTCTCTATGTCGTTGACGGCGTGCCTGTAGGTACAGGTAACTATGCGATCGCATACCTCTCTCCTCAGGACATCGAGACAATGCAGATCCTCAAGGACGCTTCTTCGGCAGCGATCTACGGTTCACGCGCAGCAAACGGTGTCGTTCTCATTACAACCAAGCAGGGTAAGAAGAGCCGTGGTCCACAGATCAACTTCAACGCTTCAGTGGGTCTCTCTAACGTAGCGAAGACATATGAGGTCCTCAATACAGCCGAGTACATGGACCTTATGAACGAGATCGGTATGGTCAAGTTCCCAGAGGGCGTCGAGCTTAAGGATGAGACTGACTGGTTCGAGGAGACTTACCGCACAGGTATCAACCAGAACTACCAGATCTCCGTTGCCAATGCAAGCGACAAGATGAGATATTATCTTGGTGCCGGCTACTCTGACGAGCAGGGTGTCCTTCCGGTTGCATACAACAAGCGTTTCAACATCAAGGCTAACTTCGATGCAGACCTCTTTGACTGGATTTCTGCTGGAGTGAATGTGGCATACTCAAGCTATAAGAACAACGGTATCATCTCAGGTACAGGTTCTAACCGTGCAGGTGTGGTCCTTTCAGTGATCAACACTCCTACATACGCAAAGGTATGGAGCGACGAGAACCCTAACTGGTACTGGAACTCATTCTATGGCGCCAACCTCTCGACCCCTATCGAGAACATGGCAAGAACCGAGAACAACTACAGCCAGACTGACCGTCTCCTCCTCACAGGAAACATCACTCTCAAGTTCCACGAGGACCTCAACTTCAAGTCTACAGTGACAATGGACCGCAGATGGGTTCACAACTACTCGTTCCTTGATCCTGTAACTACTTCTTACGGAAGGACCCAGAAGGGTGAGGCTTCATCAGAGAGAAGCGACGATGTAAGAATGGTGTATGATAACATCTTGACATACAATCATGTATGGAATGCTAAGCATACTTTCGAGGCTATGGCCGGTACTTCTGCAACGACATCACGTTGGGAGAACCTCTCAGGTTCGAGAAGCCACTTCTCGCCAGAGAACTATGAGGCAATCTTCGGTATCAACGGCGGTAACAAGGGTGGCCTGAGAGGACAGAGCCAGGGTTATTCACAGTGGGCCATCATGTCATACCTCGCACGTGTTTCATACAACTACGACAGCAAGTATTACATTACAGCTAACTTCCGTGCCGACGGTTCTTCAAAGCTTGCTCCTGGTCACAAGTGGGGTCTCTTCCCTTCAGTTTCGGCAGCATGGCGTCTTTCAGGAGAGGACTGGCTCAAGGATGTGAGCTGGATCAACGACCTCAAGGTCCGCGTAGGTTGGGGACAGCAGGGTAACCAGTCCGGCCTCGCTGATTATGCATGGGTTCAGAACTATGGCATCAACTACTACGACTGGACAGCCAATGAGCATGTGGATGCTGTTCCTACAGTAGGAAGCCGTTCTAACATGGGTAACAAGGGCCTTACTTGGGAGACTACAACCCAGACAAACATCGGAGTCGACTGGTCTATGTTCGGCGGAAGACTCGGTGTGACAGTGGACGGATATTATAAGTATACCACTGACCTCCTCATGAGCGTTCCTCTTCCTGCTCCATATCCAAGCATCTACCGCAACGAGGGAGAGATGTCCAACTGGGGTATCGAGCTCGCGGTGAACTCTGTGAACATCGAGAGAAACGGATGGACATGGTCTACAGACTTCAACGTGTCGATGAACCGCAACAAGCTTGAGAAGCTTGACCTCCAGCAGGTTTACTACTATACTTCTACTTCAGAGGCTCACTCTGAGAACATCGTGCGCATGACCCCTGGTCAGCCTCTTTCAATGTTCTGGGGTCTCAAGGCTGAGGGTATCGACCCTGAGACAGGTATGGTGATCTATGAGGATAAGAACGAAGACGGCCTTATCAATGTTGCCGACAAGCAGTACATCGGTAATGCCAACCCTTGGTTCACAGCCGGTATGACCAACAATATCAGCTGGAAGGGTCTCAGCCTCAGCATCCTGATGACATCTTCGGTAGGAAATGACATCTACAACGCCTCACGTATCGAGATGGAGGGTATGTACTCAGGTGCAAACCAGGTGAAGAGCGTCCTCAGACGTTGGCGTACCCCTGGTCAGATCACTGACATTCCTAAGGGTGGCGAGCTTGACAACCTCAAGGCATCTACAAGATGGATCGAGGACGGTTCATACCTCAAGATCAAGAACATCACTCTTTCATATAACATCACACATCCGGCTCTCAAGAAGGCAAACATCTCGCGTATCCAGCCATACATCACACTGGATAACATGATTACCTTCACAAAGTACTCGGGATATGACCCTGAGATGAGCCAGTACACAAGCGCGACCAGCATGGGCGTCGACTGGGGAACTTACCCTTGCGTCAAGACCGTTCTGTTCGGTGTTAATGTTGAATTCTAATACATGAGAAGCAGTATGAAAAAGATATATAGATTTATGGCGATCGCCTCGATTGTTTCTCTGGCATCATGCGAACTGAATCTCTATCCTGAGACAGGTTATAACGAAGGTAATGTCAAGGTGGATGAGGAGACGGAGTCTCAGTATACCACAAAGGAGGATATTGCAGGCCATGTTGACGCTATGTACAACAGCTGGCTCAAGGGCAACGTGATGCAGGAGGGAATCTTCCTTGACGGAATGGTGTTCGCTGAGTGCCGTGCTGACAATGCTTACGGCGGAAACCCTGGAACCGGAGAGCTCATGGCTATCGAGGCCAACAAGCAGGACGGTGACAACAAGAACGTGAAGCGCGACTGGAACTACTACCAGGAGGCGGTAGGATACGCAAACCAGATCGTATGTAATATCGACCGCATCAAGGAGGCTGACCCAAGCATGACTGAAATGCAGTACAAGCATTGGAAGTCTCAGGGTCTTTGCATGAAGGCATATGCACTCTATCAGATGTCCCTCATCTGGGGTGATATCCCTGTACAGAACAGCATTCCGCCAGCAATCACTGCTGAGAATGTCGAGGAAGTATACTTTGAGTACTATCCGCCTCGCACATCAAAGGATGATGTTTACCAGCAGCTTATCGAGGAACTCACTTGGGCGACTGAGAACGGTCCGGAGGTAGACCACTCTAACAAGTATCTGCTTTCCAAGGCATTCGCTCACGGTATGCTTGCAAGAGTATATGCCGAGAAGTCAGCTCACCAGGACTGGAACAAGGTTATCCAGCATTGCGAGACTATCGAGGGAATGGGCTTCGCACTCTGCGATGACTATGGCCAGATGTGGGCATACGACGATAACGATGCAGTCAGAAACACTTCAGAGTCTATCTTCGAGGTGACCTGGACACGTGACAATGGTAACTGGATCTGGATGATGTACCACAGAAACTACTATGATCCTAACAACTCATATACATGGATCAAGTGGATCACTCCTTCACGTGACCTTATCGCCGCTTATGCTGCCGAGGGTGACACAGAGAGAGCTAACGCATGTATCACATACGACCAGACAGGAACAGACCCTAACAGCGCATGGTCTAACTACTATCCTGCTGACAACTACGCATTCATGCACAAGTGCCCTACCAATGCATCCAGCACCATCCTCATGCGTCTTGGTGAGATCTACCTCCTCCACGCAGAGGCTCTCTGTATGACCGGTGACCTTGCAGGTTCTACTGAATATGTGAACAAGATCCGTCGCCGTGCCGGCATCAAGGAGATCGCTCAGCCTGCAGATCAGAATGCGATGATTGACGCTGTTCTTCACGAGCGCCGTCTCGAGCTTGCATTCGAGGGCTTCCGTTTCTGGGACCTCGTACGTCATGGAAAGGCTGTCGAGGTACACAATGCAATGTCAGATCCGTCATCTCCAAGATATGACAAGTACTGGCAGTCAAGAAGACCTCTTACCGAGGAGACTATCCTTATGCCTATCCCGCAGGAGGCTCTTGAAAATAACCCAAGCCTTGTTCAGAACCCAGGATACTAATAGACTATGAAAAGATTATTCATGATAATGGCGGTTACATGCATGTGTGCATGCAACTGCACTCCGACAGAAAAGCCTGAGGACGGCAAGACGCCGGACCAGGAGCAGCCTGTGGTTCAGGAGAAGGATGTGACAGCTTATGTCACAATGGCAAACCAGACCCTTCTCTTCAAGAAGTCAGGCTTTGACTTCAGCAAGCCGGGCAGCATGTCTCCGAACCAGATCACTTACGATAAGACAAAGACTTATCAGGAGATCGACGGTTTCGGTCTTGCCATCACTACAGCTTCATGCTACAACCTCCTTCAGATGCCTCAGGAGGCGAGGACACGATTCCTTACAGAACTCTTCTCTAAGGAAAACATTGGTTCGAGCCTTATCCGTGTGGCAATCGGAGCGTCAGACTTCTGTACTGCAGACAACTATACATGGTGTGACACAGAAGGACTTCAGAACTTTGCGGTTCATCCAGAGGACAAGAACCTCCTGTTCCCGATCCTCAAGGAGATCTATGCGATCAATCCTGACGTCAAGATCATCGGTTCACCATGGTCTTGCCCTAAGTGGATGAAGGGTGGCAAAAGCAGATATGAAGGATATGATGAGGCTACTCTTGAGGCTAAATTCAATAGCTGGACCAGCGGCCGACTCAGACCTTCATGCTACGATGACTATGCAGAGTATTTCGTGAAGTGGATCCAGACAATGGAGGCTGAGGGCTTTGATATCTATGCTGTGACAATGCAGAACGAGCCACTTAACCATGGTAACTCCATGTCTTTGTACATGCCGTGGAAGGATCAGCTCAAGTTCATCAAGATCCTCGGCCCAGCTATCCAGAAGGCTGGTCTTGACACCAAGATCATGTTGTTCGACCATAACTACAACTACGACGACAAGTCAGACCAGAATAATTACCCTCTGAATATCTATGCAGATCCGGAGGCTTACAAATGGGCTGCCGGTTCGGCATGGCACAACTACGGCGGCCATGTTTCAGAACTTGATGAGATTTATGCTGCAAACCCTGAGAAGGGCATCTGGTTCACAGAGGCTTCTATCGGTGAGTGGAACTATGACCTCGCAGGTAAGGTCGGGGGCAGATTCAATCCGTTTGTCCTCGAGGAGTTCTCTAATGTGTTCATGGGAACGATGAGACGCGGAGGTAAGGGTGTGACTTACTGGAACCTCATGCTTGATGAGAAGAAGGGTCCATACAGCCCGCACGACGGATCATGCAAGACATGCTACGGCGGTGTGACAATCAGCTCGCTCGACTACGAGAGCATCACAAAGAATGCACACTGGTATCATGTGGCTCATGCATCAGCAGTTGTAAAGCCGGGCGCAAAGAGAATCGCGATCGGCGGAATGGAACTTCCTACACGTTTCGAGTGCATGATGTTCCTCAATCCGGACAACACCGTCGGAACCTTGATCTGCAACAACTCCGATCAGGATCAGGCGCTCATCTTTGCCAACACCAAGTTCACCGTGAAGTACACAGTACCGGCAAAGAGCCTCGTATCCCTCATCTGGCAGGAGTAACCTCCTGTCATTTCGAGCGACCCTCCTGTCATTTCGAGCGACCGAAGGGAGTCGAGAAATCTAAAAACCAATAACAATATTATGAACAGAATATACAAGACAATAATCACTCTCGCAGCCCTCGCAGCAGCAGTATCCTGCTACAAGGAGCCGGTGTTCGAGTTCGCTGAGGATGGACCGGACATGACTGTCAGCTGCGCAGAGTCTGCCCTTATGGGTGGAAATATTGATTTCACAGCTGATATCTATGACCAGGATTATCCGCTTTCAGTCCTCAAGGCAAAGCTTTTCTGGGATCTTGAGGTAGGTGACCCTGTAAGCGAGTTCGAGGTAAGAACAAATGCAGAAGGAACATATGCAGGCAAGCTTGCAGTTCCATTTGAGAAAGACCTTGTTGACGGTATCGCCGCTGTAGTTTTCGAGGCGGTGAACACTCATCTCGGTTACTCTTATGATACCGTGTACGTTGCCATCAACCGCCCTACATTCGACCAGCTCACGCTCGCAAGCGGTAACTCTTGGCGCAGAAGCCTCACTCCGGTTGAGGGAAAACAGCACGAGTATGCATACACAGGAGCAATCCCTGCTGACTTCCAGCCGTTCATCATCACTCCTGCCATCGACGGCAAGGGTACCGAGATCACTTTCGGTTGGAACGGAACTGAGATTGTCCCAGGTGGAGCTCAGCCTATTCCATTCGATATCATGGGTAACGGTACCGTGTCTTTCAACACCAGAACCTTCGAAGGTGCTCCTTTCATAAAGATCAAGGTCAACGGAGCTGATGCGAAGCCTATTCCTAATGGCGCATTCATGGCTCATGTCAACATCAAGAAGGGTGACAAGATCGAGGTTGAGGGTGCAGGCGATTTCTCTGAGTGGTATGTGGACCCTGACCATTTCCGCAAGGCTGAGGACGGCCTTTACTTCAATGCGGTTGACGGTTACTACAACTTCGAGATGAATACTGCGAATAAGTTCGTGACCGTTCGTCGTGCTGACGCTGAAGGAAAGACTGCAACATATGCTGACGAAGGTGCAATCATCCTCATGGGTTGGGGTGTCGCTCATCCTGTGATGACCAGCCAGGTAGGTTGGGACGGTGGTCTGTATCTTACTCTCGCAGAGGTTGAGGACGGAGTTTACCAGTTCTCAGGTAAGGCAGTTGAGGAGACAGACGGAACAACTCTTGGTGGAGTATGGAGATATGACTACCTCTCGTTCAAGTTCTTCGGTCAGGCAGCATGGGGTGCCGAGTATGACAAGGTGACTCTCACTGACGAGGCCAAGAAGTACCTCCAGGCGGCAGGTAATGTCGAGCTCGCAGCAGGCGTCACTCTCGAACTCGGAGCAGAGTACGTGATGACAGTAACAGACTGTACGCCTCTTGATGCAAACAACAAGTTCAACTGTACGATCGACTTCAGAAAGAAGTAAGTATTGGTAAATAAAAAAGCAGTAGCCACCGGGACCAATGTCGACCGATGGCTATTGTTTTTTTAGTATAGTGTCTAGTTCGCTGGCTTGTCCAGATTCAGTTCAGGATGTCTGCGTGAGGCTCTCATCAGCATGACAGCTACGCTGACAGCAATGACGCCGAGCAGTATGAAGACATATTCAGCGTTAAGAGCAGCTGATACTTTACCGGCATGAGTCGCTCCACCATTGTTGATGATGTTTCCCACAAGAATAGGGACTGACCACATTCCAAGGTTCTGTACCCAGTAGATCAGCGAGTAGGCTGTTCCGAGGTTCTTTTCCGGAACAATCTTCGGTACGGACGGCCACATTGCTGATGGGACGAGCGAGTATCCGGTTCCAAGCAGGCCGATTGCTATATATGCGTAAATCGGCTGACCCTGTGGTGCGAATGTGATGATCAGATGTGCAGCCAGTACCATTCCGGCTCCGGTGATCATCCATGTGGTTGCCTTTCCGACCTTGTCAACAAGGGCTCCGAAAAGAGGAGTGAAAACGATAGTGAAGAACGGAATCATTGCAAGCAGTAGGCTTGAAATGTTCATCTCGACTCCGAAGAGAGGAATCAGGATGTCAGAGCCGAACTTCTTGAATCTGATCACACAGCAGTAGAATGTCACGCAGAGGATGGCGATCATCAGGAAGCGAGGGTTTGACAGGATCTTCCATATATCCGAGAACCTGAACTTGTCTTCCTCAGCGGTCTTGACCTTATCAGTCGTTCCTGCTTCCTTGTCAAATCTGGCATCCATTGCAACGAACATTGCCCATAGGATTAATCCCACGGCAAGTACTCCCATGCCGACAAGAGCCGGTTTGGCAGTTTCTCCGAGGGTGTAGACATGATTCTCGAGCCCTGCGTTCACAAGCATCGGAGCAATGAGCAGAGCCATTGCTGTACCAAGTCTTGCGATGGCAAGCTGCAGTCCCATGGCTAGGGCCATGTGCCTTCCCTTGAACCATTTTGCTATCGATCTTGTCACAGCAACTCCAGCTATCTCACTGCCCAGACCGAAAAGCATGCATCCTATGTATGCGACTGTGAGTGATGTGCCAGGTTCGAACCCTGCTGTGATGGCGTATGTTACCAGTCCCGCTCCTCCGACCATCATTCCTACGAATATCGATCCCATGAATCGCACTCCGTACTTGTCAAGAAGTACTCCTCCGATTATAAGGCCGCCGAGGATGCAGAGGAAAGAATAACCGCTGGCATAAAATCCATAGTCCGCCGAGTCCCAACCAAGCTCAAGCTGCCCCGGGTCGTTGAAAAGCGGAGACAGCGACGAGAACATATCGTCAAAGAAATACGACGCGAACATAGGAACAACAAGGCATGCCAGCACCAGCCAGCATGCCCATCTGTTGTCCCTGAGAGTCTTTTTCAGAGTAGACATTATTTCTGAATATTAGGAAGTTCGAGTCCGTATCCTTTCCTCTTATCCTCGATCTTGAGGAAGAAAGACATGATGAATGCAAGTACTCCAAATGATGCAAAGATACACATCGGGATGATATAGCCTCCAGTAGCCTCGTGAACGACTCCAATGAGCAGCGGAACAAGACATAGACCGATATTCTGAATCCAGAAGATGAGTGAGTATGCGCTTCCGAGGATTACTGGGTCGATAATCTTTGGAACTGATGGCCAGAGAGCTGCTGGAACAAGTGAGAAGGATACTCCTAGAACTACTACAAGAACAAGAGCGAACCACTTTTCTGGGAATAGTGGCAATACGAATGCAAAGCTGAGGTGGCATGCAATCATGATGATTGCGCCTAGCATGAGCATTGATGCACCTTTTCCCTTATTGTCGAGGAAGGCTCCAAGGAATGGAGTAAGTACCATGGCAAGAATAGGGAACCATCTGAAAAGGTCTGCCGCTTCTGAGTTGCTGATTTGGAGTGTTACCTCAAGGAAGTTTGTCGCAAATCTTTGGAATGGGAAGATTGCTGAGTAGTAAAGTACGCAGAGCAATGCCACAAACCAGAACATCTTGCTGGTGAATATCTTCTTGAGATCGCTTAGTTTGAATTCCTCGCCGGATTCCCCGCCGGTAACGACACCTTTCTGCTTGTCGAGTTTAACGTCCATTATCGAGAATACGATGAAGTTGATGAGTCCGATAAGGAGGAGGACAACGCAAAAGAGAATAGGAGCCTCTATGCCTCCGAACTGAGCAGCAAGACGTGGTGATGCTGAGAGAACGGCAAATACACCGAGACGCGCAATGGCCATTTCAAGACCCATAGCCAATGCCATTTCCTTGCCTTCAAACCACTTGGCAATTGCTTTTGAGACGGTGATACCAGCCATTTCACATCCACATCCGAAGATCATGAATCCTAGCGATGCGAGCTTTGCGCTACCAGGCATTGATACCCACCATGAGTCTAGCCACAGGCAGAAATCACTCGTCTGGAACCAGTCAGTAATTGCTATATACTTGACTCCTGCTCCGATCACCATGAGAGATGTCGAAAGAATGCCGGTGAATCTTACGCCCATCTTGTCAAGAATGATACCTGCCAGAATGAGGAATCCGAATACGTTCAACATATATTCAGAAGCAGCATAAGATCCGAATACTGAACTGTTCCACCCTCTGGTTTCCTCGACCAGTGACTGCAATGGTGACATTACGTCGACGAACATGTATGCGAAGAACATTGCGAGAGCAATGAGAATCAGTGCTGTCCATCTTGCAGCGGCGCTGTCGTTGATGAATTTTTTGATTGTCTGTGTCATATTTATACTAGTTTTGTTATTTTCCTCTCAAAGTTGCGAAGATAAGGGTTTTTGCTTACCTTCGCAAGTTGTATTTTTGAAATTATGACCTATAAGGTACTGGACAGGATAGATTCTCCTAAAGATGTAAAGTCATTGAGCATGGATGAACTTCGTACATTGTGCGAAGAGATCCGTCATTATATGATTGAATGCTGTGCAGTCAATCCTGGTCACCTTGGTCCTAGCCTCGGTGCAGTGGAACTCGTTGTCGGTCTGCATTATGTATATGATGCACCGGAGGATAAGATCGTGTTTGATGTGGGACATCAGGCGTATGCACACAAAATCATCACGGGCAGACGAGAGGCGTTCAAGGGTAACCGCACCAAGGAAGGCATCAGTGGATTTCCAAAAATGTCCGAGAGTGAATACGATGCTTTCGGAGTAGGCCATTCGTCCACCTCCGTTTCTGCTGCCTTAGGTTTTGCCGAGGCTGCAAAGCAGCAGGCTCTTCCATATAAGACAGTTGCGTTGATCGGTGACGGTTCTCTCACCGGAGGTCTTGCCTTTGAGGGACTCAATAATGCCGGAGCGGCAAAGTCCGATCTTCTGGTAATCCTCAATGACAACAAAATATCAATTGATAAAAATGTAGGAGCCGTACATAATTATCTGCTGAAGGTAACCACAAACCGTGGCTATAACCGCGCTAAGAAAAGAGTGTGGGATGGACTCGGGGATAACTGGTTCCGAAAAGGAATACAACGAATTGTGGCTACTACCAAGTCTTTCCTCGTGCGCAAGAGTGGCGGCCATTTGTTTCAGGCTCTTGGATTCAGATATTTCGGACCTGTTGATGGAAATGATATTGTTAAGGTCATCGATACTTTGCAGAAGTTAAAGGAGATAGGTGGTCCTGTGCTTCTTCACGCTTTGACCAAGAAAGGAAGAGGCTATGCGCCGGCAGAAGAAAACCAGACGGTATGGCACGCTCCTGGCCCATTTGATCCTGAAACCGGAGAACGTTTGGGTGGCGGAGATGGCAGAAGCAGATACCAGGATGTCTTTGGTGAAGTTCTTCTGGAGATGGCCAAAGCGGACAGCAGGGTGGTAGGTGTGACTCCTGCAATGGCGTCAGGTTGTGGCATGAACCTTCTGGCTAAGGAAATGCCGCACAGATTTTATGATGTAGGAATAGAGGAGGAGCATGCTGTAACATTCTCTGCAGGTCTTGCAGCTGGAGGCATGAGGCCATTCTGCAATATATATTCTTCCTTCTCACAGCGAGCATTTGATCAGATTTTTCACGATGTGGCCCTGCAGGGGCTTCCTGTAGCTATATGTCTGGATAGAGGAGGCCTTGTTGGAGAGGATGGCCCTACCCACCACGGTTGTTATGATATGTCTATATATCGCAGTCTGCCGGGGGCGATAATCGCTGCGCCAAAGGATGAACTGGAACTTAAGAACATGATGTATTCTGCCCTGAAGTCAGAGACGGGCCCTTATATAATAAGGTATCCGCGTGGATATGGTGAGGGTGTTGAATGGAGGAGTACTCAGGCAGAGGATATGCAGGTCGGAAGGGGAGAGCAGCTGGTGAATGGAAGCAAGGTGGCTGTCATAGCTGCTGGTCCTGTAGCCAATAGAGCGGTTGAAGCTGCCCGAGAGATTCAGGCGCAGACCGGATGGACTCCTTCTATATATAATATAAGGTATATAAAGCCTATAGATCAGGTTCTTCTTTCAGAAGTGTACAATAACTATGAACGTGTTGTGACGATAGAGGATGGGACGGTACTCGGCGGACTATATGGCGCAGTAGCAGAATATATGTCAGCCCAGCAGGCTCCTAAGCCTGTCCGCGCAGTAGGCATTCCTGACCGATATATAAGTCAGGGCACCCAGAAGGAACTCCGTACAGAATGCGGCCTGACAACCGAGGAAATCAAGAAGGTGATCGAAGAGGAATTTCAAAAAAATGAAAAAAAAGATTGAAAAGATTTGCAGATTAAAAAATAATGTCTACCTTTGCAATCCCTTAAGGAAACAAACCTCCTGACGGGGTCAAAAACAATGCCGATGTAGCTCAGTTGGCCAGAGCACGTGATTTGTAATCTCGGGGTCGTGGGTTCGATTCCCTCCATCGGCTCAAAAGTTCTTAAAGAATTTTGGGAGAATACCAGAGTGGCCAAATGGGGCAGACTGTAAAT
>JAZOPY010000039.1:0-14223 GCA_045655825.1 Candidatus Cryptobacteroides sp.
GATTTCTCCCGACTTTGCAGGAGTCCTCAGATACAAAATTATTCTCTCCATATTTTCCGTATTCCGTTGTGCAAATTTAATAAAATTGCACAACCAAAACAAGATTTAATGCAATATGGATGAGATTTGTTGCAACATTTACCCTTTGTAAGTCGCTGATATATAATGTTGTATGATTTTAGTGTTATTTTATGGTGTTGCATCGAATGAATCCTGTCGGAGTCACCAGAGCAAAAGCTCGCAAACGCCTTGCACAATGTGCAAGGCGTTTTATTATTTATGCAGACGTGTGAGCTTGCTCACTGACGTCTGCATAAATAATAAAACGCTCCGGTCGCGGAGCGACTGGGCGTTTAAGAAGCTTTTGCCGTGACGACAAAAGGAAAAGCCATCGCTTGCGATGGCTAATCCTGTCAACTAAGACTATGCTTTAGGATAGAGTTTTGCCAGGTAATCGTAATGCTCCCCTTCTGCAACGACTTCAGCTTTGAAGCCATTCTGTTCCGCATAATAGGAAAGAGTATCAAAATCGACATACAGCCAGTCGAAAGGCTCCCCCAGAACTGACGGACTGGACGATTTTCGTTTTGATGGGACATATTCCATCTGATAATCCAGAAGACCATAGTATTCGTCTGCAAGGTCTATCTCAAAAGATCCGTCTTCGTCTTCGTAAAGGTATCTCAAATCGCTGGAGTCCATTAGGATGAATCCTCCCGGCGCAAGAATCTGCTTCATGCGTCCGAAAAAAGCTGTCATGTTCTCAAGACGTCCGATTATGCCTGAACCGTTCATGAGCATCAGCACAGTATCAAACCTCTCAGTAAAGCTCTCATCATATAGGTTTACAAGGCGAGCATCAAGACCTTTATCTTTCATCACGGCTACAGAAAGCGGAGAAATATCGATGGCGACAGCAGACTTGCCCATTGACTCAAGGGCCAGAGAATGACATCCGCTGCCTGCTCCGACATCAAGTATACGTCCCTGCGCCATTCTCAATGCTGCCTGCTCAAGCGGCGGCATCTGATCGAATGAACGGAAAAGGGCATCAACTGGAATCTCATCATCATCAAGCATGGAAGAATGGACAACCAGCTTACCGCATGCCGGTCCATTCTTATGATAATCAAAGATCGCGGCACCCATCGGGTCGCCGGTCGGGATCAATACTTTTTCAGACATGTTATTCGAGATATTTCTTTGCGTCCTTAAAGAAACTGATTGTAATCAGCACGGATAGGATTACAACAGGGAATGCTGCTATTATCGTAACCGACTGAAGGCTATACAGTGAGTTTTCCGCAAAAAGAAGGGCGATAGGGAAAACGATGAGCATTATGCTCCAGAATGTGCGCACCTTGCGGCTTGGTTCCTGCTCTGCAGAGATATTCTTGTACGAATAGGAAGAGGCAACGTAGGTGATGCCATCCAAAGTCGTGCTGTAGAAGGCGATCATGGTTATCACAAGCAGAAGCAGGGCAATCCATGGAAGAGGCAATGTTTCGAATATGCTGAGGATTCCTGTATACATGTCTGCACTTACAGCACCGACAACATCAACACCATGCTTAAGCTGCTGAGCCAGGCCATAATTTCCTAGAATAATGAAAGACATGAAGGTTCCGGCAAGACCCCAGCCATATGTTCCAAGTATCATGTTCTTGATTGTACGACCCTTGCTGATGATCGCGATAAAGAACGGAGTCGCACAGCACCATGCTATCCAATATGCCCAATAATATATAGTCCAGTTCTGGGCAAACGAAGTCTCTCTCAACGGGTCAATATGGGTACTCATGCCCACAAAATTCTGCACCATGTTTCCAATTGACTGGAAGCCTGTCTCGAGTATATATCTGGTCTCTCCTCCCAGGAACAGGAAATAGAACAAAAGGGCGAAGAACAGATACGAGCAGTACGAAGCCAGCTTTGAGATTCCCTTCATTCCAAAAAAGACAGCCAATGTATAGACTGCGCAGATGAGCAGAAGAATCATGATTGTCAGTCCCACGCCGTCAGCCAGACCTGTCAGACTTGATATCGCCTTGGAAAGCAGAGGGGTCGCAAGAGAGAATGTGGTAGCAGTCGCACACACTATTGAGAAGATCGCGATTATATCTATGATTCTTCCCCATCCTCCGTCAACACGCTTGCCAAGCAGCGGACGACAGGCCTCCGAGAATCTCTGACGATCGCGATTACGCACATGTATCATGAATCCGAAAGCAACGGCAAGGATCACATAGAAACACCATGCGATGGGCCCCCAATGAAAAAGTGTGTACGTCGGAGCCCAGACCTGCATGCCTCCCTGCATCTCCATAACGTGTGGTTCGCCGCCATAAAGCGCCCACTCACATAACGAATAGAAGAGAATATCGGCTGCCATTGTCGATGTAAAGATCATCGTACCCCATGAGAAGTTGCTGTAGAGAGGTTTCTCTATATTTCCCAGACGGATCTTTCCATACTTCGAGAATGCAATGTATAATGTGGTTATCAGAACTCCGACACCAAATACAGCATAGTACAATCCACATGTATCCCCAAGGAACCCCCTTACCGTATCGACAAATATCTTGGACTGCTCGGGCATGAGCATGAATATTACGGCGAGTGCCAGCACAATGCCGAACGGCACCAATGTCGTCACCCAGTCAATTCTGCCTTTAAACTCTTTAGAATCGTTCATCATAAATTATCCTTAGATTATTTATCGCTCTGTTATATCTGTCTATTCCATATGTGCCGAAGTCATCTCCGTTTGCCTCCTTAATTACCGTCCACAGAGCCCAGAGGCAATCCCAAAGGACCTGAAAGCAACGTATCTTCTTATATGCATTTTCCGGTATGTCACCTCCAAAATACTCGCGGAGCACAAATTCCTGATTCTCCTGTGTAAAGCCACTCTCAAGGAACAGGGCAGCAAAATCTGCCATAGGGTCGTTATCCCCGGAGTATTCCCAATCAATGAGATACATTCTTCCGTCCTCAGCCACGATGAAGTTCTCCGGAACTGCATCATTGTGGCAGGCACACCTTTCCACACCTAACTCCTCAAGATATTCCTTCAAGGCCATTACCTTTGGTTTAAGGTCCTCCCATCCGTCATACATCACTGCATTGGACTTGGCAAGGAGCTTTTCGTACTTCTCTATCTCACGGAATATATTGAACTCGTTCTTTAATGTATAAGGGTGTTTGTGAACCTTTCTGTATATCTCTGCGACCTTGCGCATGTTCGCCTCAGCCTGGATAGACTCAGCGTCAAGAGTCTCGGCATTGGTCACAAGATCGGAAAGCTTCACACCGGTAGAAGGGTCAAAATATCTGATCTTCGGGTTAACCCCCATCTTGCATCCCTCCAAGGCATTGTATTCCTCGTCAGACCTATCAACCATACCCTCTGAGCCATACCCCGGTACTCTGAGGACATATTTCTTATTATTCAGGACCACCTTGAAGTTCTTGTTGCTCATTCCTCCGATTCTTCTGATCTTGGCTGAAGAAACGTCCTCTCCTGGAAATATGCCGGAAAGATGTCGGAGCAAGCTTTCACGGCAGAACGGACCATCCTTATGCAGCATGTCCTTATATCTCATATCGTAGGCATATCTATTCCCATCCTTGAGACACAGGAATTCGAAGATGCTGGCTGTCATACCATCCTTGCGCACAGATATGTCCGTGATGTCGCTTTCCTGACAATCCAAAATCGAGCACACATGCCTCATGATGGAACTGCCTGAGTCATTCACATACTTCACATCGAATGCACGAAGCTCCTCCAAAGAGTCAAACTCCTCGATCTGGCAGGGAGCATACCTATGCACCTTCATCCTCGGGAGTTCATCAATGTATCTGATATAAAGATCCTCCCAGTATCCGGCCTTGGTTTCCGGCTTGTCATACTCGGCGAGAAGCATCTCTCGGAAACGCTCTGAAAACTCCTTGTTGAAGAAGACATGACCGACCATATACCATGAGTCGTGTCCTCCAACGGTCACTCCTACGATCTCATCCTCCTCATTAATGTCAAGACAATACTCTCCGGTCTTTCCCTCCGCATACAGAGCAGAATAATAGCTGCTCTGAGGCCTGCCGGTAAATACATTCTCGGGAAAGTAGTTATCCGAGCTGCAAATGAAAGTATCTCCAAGAATATCGACAACCCGTATAAGCGAAGAGGTGTTGTTATATCTGTCATAATCCTCGTTCACCGCTATGCCCACCCCGTATTTACCCTCAAGGTATCTGAACATATCAGCCTTATAGCCGACCACGACGGTTATATCATCAATGCCGGCTTCCTTGAGCTGACGGATCTGACGCTCAATGAGCACCTCCCCTTTAACCTCAAGCAACCCTTTCGGTTTTTCGTATGACAATGGAGCAAATCTGGAAGCGGTTCCGGCCGCCATTATAACAGCATTCATACCTTCCCTTTAAAAAGCAAACGATGTGGAGAAGT
The DNA here is from genome assembly GCA_045655825.1 of Candidatus Cryptobacteroides sp. Lineage (GTDB taxonomy): Bacteria > Bacteroidota > Bacteroidia > Bacteroidales > UBA932 > Cryptobacteroides. The sequence continues at coordinate 4,475 of JAZOPY010000039.1, forward strand.
TTATAAAGGACTTTTCTCTGACAGGATTGATGATATAGGCCACATTGAGAGGAATTGACCATCCGTTCTCAAAGGCGACAGTATAGGTATATTTCAATTCCACATTACAGATGCCGAATCCGGACTCATAGCCGGTATAGCAGCTCTTGTTGCATGCAGCTCCCAAAGCCAACGACAGACGATTGCTTTCAAGGAAATCATAATATGTTCCCAGCTCAACATAAGTTGAGTATGCCTGTTTTCCATCCAATGTCTTGTCGGCCCCATAGAAGAAATTCGACACAGTAAGATATGCAGGTATCTTTTCCGGTGCAAATGTAACAGCAGCTTCAAGCCAATGTCCTGTCGTATTTTTGTTGAAGTTGAAATATTTGTCATTCGGACCGTATACAGTCGGATAGTAATAATCATAGACTCCAAACGTCAACCATTTCCAGGTATAGCTTATACCAAGATCAACCTCAGCATAATTTCCATTAAGCGAAGTTGCCCCCATCGCATATACGTATAGACCTTCATGCTGGTAGCTCAGATGAGGGAACAGAACTGGAGTGGAATTGAATGGTATCATTTCCATACCCCTCCAGAGGTATTTGGTCTGAAGATCAACACCCAGATGGAAATCCGACTGGCTCATCTTTGCGCCAAAACCATTTCTGGCCACAGTCTCACCCGCATTAAGGTTGACTGCAAGCATGACACAAGCAATCAACAGAAGTAGCTTTCTCATAGGTTAGCCTTTTGTTTTTATAAAATAACAAAGTTAATCTTTTTGCAGGTAATTACAAAATCCACAATTACTTGCAGAGCATTTGAGCGACCGCTCCCATATCACATTTTTCACTGCTGTATGCCTGAGGGAAAGGAAGTCCTGCCCCAAGCAGTTCGAAGCCCATGGCCTCGGCCTTCTCATTAAGCAGCCTCACGCTTGCAGGAGCCCATGTATATGAGCCAAACGCATAGAATCGTCTACCCTTAATCAGGCGTGCCTGCAAAGCCGACATGAAAGTCTCTACAGGAGGGAATATTCCATTGTTATACGTAGGCGAGCCCACCGCAATCGTATCATACTTGAACACATCCCTCAGAGCCCCCGAAACCCCGAGTTCACCGGAATTGTTGCATGCGAGATCATGAATGGCGTATGGCACCCCCGCCTTTTCGAGCTCCATTGCCAGAGCATCAGCCGCTGCCGCTGTATTTCCATACATTGATCCATATACGATACAGACTCCCCTCTCAACCTCATAACGGCTCATCTTATCATACAGAGCCACGACGTCCGTGAGTTCTGACTGCCATACTGGTCCATGGGTACTGCAGATCCTTTCAACCGGAAGACCGGCCAATTTCTTCAGGGCAGCTTGTACCGGCACTCCATACTTTCCGACAATATTCGAATAGTAACGTATCATCTCATCACGATACTGCTCGAATACTCCCTCACCGTCTACAGGATCTTCATCTACAGAGCCGAAAGTACCGAATGCATCTCCGGAAAAAAGGGTCTTTTCCTCCGGCAACCAAGTCACCATGGTCTCAGGCCAGTGCACCATAGGGGCCATATAAAAATTCAAGGAGCATGATCCCAGACTTAAGGAATCTCCCTCTGCTACTACAAGCAGCCTGTCCTGAGGAGTGCAATGATAACCTTTGATCATCGGTACCGTCTTGGCATTTACAACAATCTTTACATCCGGATAGGCTTCACTGATAAGGGAAATCAGCGAAGAATGATCAGGCTCCATGTGATTTACGACCAGATAATCCACAGGTTTGTCTCCCAGGACCTGACGGATTTCGTCAAGGTATTCCTCTTCAAAACCACATTCAACGGTATCGACCAAGGCAACCTTCTCGTCTACAACCAGGTACGAGTTATAACTCACGCCATAAGGCAGCGGCCACAATCCCTCGAAGAGCACCTTGTCATCGTCATTTACTCCAACATAAAATATCTTATCACTTATCTGCTTCATGATTATAATGTTTTGGTATGCAAAGATAACAAATATCATGACACAGATGCGTTAATTTTTGCATTAAGCCAATATTTGTTAACTTTGTAAGTTAGGTTAAAAACGATCAGAGATGAGTAAGTCCAGCATATTTCTCAGTGCGATTGCACTCCTTATAGCTGTGGGGTGCACGAACATGAATCCCGACGTCAAATATGATCCGAAGGTCGATGCCGAATCGTATTGCGCCATTGGCAAAAAGGACAGCAGGATTGCCAATAAATTTTGGGAAAAGGTAGAACAGGCATATAACGACAGAAAGATGTACGGCGAGCTTGAAGAGTTTGAAGCAATCATTGTTCAGGAATCCCAGGCCGCAGCTCAGGAATATCCGGTAAAGCTTGCCAAAAGGGACACGGAAGTCAGAGACGGAGAAGTATCCTACTACCCCGAACAGGATGCTCAAACTTATATGGATCTGCTGAAAAATGACGAATCGCTTGCCGAAGAATTTCACAGTCGGGTTGTAGAGCTTTACAATACCGATGGTCTATACGAAGACCTTGAGGTTTTCCATGAGCTTTGTATGGACAAGTAACAGGAGAAAATGGAACCTTGTTTTGCAATAATTGACCGCAATACCTTGAGCTACATGGCATTGAAGCATGTCCTGCAGGATATGTTCAACCATGTAGAGGTACATGCATACAACACAGTCGAGGACTTCATACGGGACTCGAACAGACATTTCGTACATTTTTTCGTCAGTTCCGACATCCTCTTCACAAACGCAGATGAATTCGAGACACTGAAAGATCAGGCCACAATTCTTTCAACCGGCATAACGTCAAACATTGAAAAGACCGGTTACAGAATTCTGGACATTTCGCTGCCCGAGGAACAGATATACCATCAGCTCACCCATCTGCAGAACACCGGCAGATACGAAAATGCCAGCAATCAAAGCAATAGTACAAAAGATATCGTACAACGCCTTTCTCAAAGGGAGAAAGACGTCCTCAGACTGATAGTCATGGGAAAGCTGAACAAGGAAGTAGCCCATGAACTGAACATAACACTGGCGACCGCTATATTCCACAGAAACAATATCTGCGACAAGCTGCAGACCAGGTCGGTTGGCAAAATGACTGTTCTGGCCGTCATCTCCGGACTGGTAGACATCAATGAGATATAGAAAAATGATGATCAAGGACATATCTATAAATGTAGGCAAGGCATTGCTCATCAATGCCTTGTTCATGCTCCTATCCGTCATCATATCCATAGCACATGGTTTTGACAGCGGATTCACCTCGTTGCTGATCAGCTGCATCCTGACTTTCCTGACAGGTGCGTTCCCGATGATATTCAACAAGACCTCTTCACAGGACTCGCTGAAGGAAGGGTACATCACAATCGTACTGGCGTGGCTGCTGTCATTCATATTCGGAATGCTGCCGTACATTCTATGGGGCGGAGAATTTACTTTGATGAACGCCTGGTTCGAAAGCGTCTCAGGCTACACGACTACAGGCTCCACCATATTGACCAACATTGAAGCCTTGCCGCCAAGCCTGCTTTTCTGGCGTTCATCCACACATTTCATCGGAGGATTGGGAGTTATCGTTTTCCTGCTGCTCATCCTTCCCGAATCAAGTCCTTTCAAGCTCAAGCTGACCCATCTGGAACTATCATCCCTTGCCAAGGACGGCTACAAGTTCAAGGGACGCAAGACCATCCGAATCATCCTCTCCGTTTATATTGGCCTTGCCATAGCCGAGACTATATGTCTCTGGATTGCCGGAATGACACCATTTGACGCCGTCAACCATGCACTGAGCACTGTAGCGACAGGTGGATTCAGCACAAAAAACCTGTCAATAATGCATTACGACTCTGTATCCATCGATATCATCATCATGATATTCATGACTCTTTCCGCAATGCATTTCGGAGTAATATACGCCATTTTTGCCCAGAGGTCACTCAAGCCTTTGGGAGGTTCAGTTACAAAATATTATCTATCTGTAATCGTTGTGCTCTCGCTTCTCATTACAGGTTCTCTTATGCTCAGTGGTGGGTACAATTCATTTTCCGATGCCCTGCTTGACTCTTCATTCCAGACTGTCAGCTTCATATCAACAACAGGATTCGGTCAAAGCGACACAGCTCTCTGGCCGATGATGGCGAGCGCGTTGCTGATGGTCGCAGCAGTGCACTGCGGATGTTCTGGTTCAACCACAGGAGGTATAAAGGCAGACAGAATGCTCATAGCAGGCAAAGGTATTGCGACCGAGTTTCGTAAAAAGACTTCGCCTTCGTCAGTTTTCAGAGTAAAAATCGGGAACACACATTTGTCTGAAGACACCATATCGACAGTATTTCTATTCATTGTGCTCTATCTGATTGTACTCTTCATATCATTCGTCGTGCTTCTAATATGCGGAGTTGAAATCGGAGATGCTTTCTCCGGCACATTAGCATCACTCGGCAATGTAGGTCCTGGAACCGGAAGCCTGGGAACCATGGGCAACTATGCATCACAGCCGGAGATGGCCAAATTCGTATACACGCTGGACATGTTCCTCGGACGTCTCGAAATATTCCCTGTCCTCATAGTCATTTCATTAATCTTCAAGAAAAATCACGCTTAGCGATGCTCAAACTACAGACTCCAGTGACCGACATCCCATGCATTGTCGGCATTTCATACTCTGACAAGATAATGATGACAGGCAGCTGCTTCACCGACAATATCGGAAGGATGCTGACCAATTACGGGTTCGATGTGTGTGTAAATCCTTTCGGAACACTATACAACCCTGCATCTGTAGCAGAAAGCATTAAAAGGCTTATAAACGGCAACGAATTCAAGCCAGAAGACTGTGTTGAAATCGGAGCGGGAGATGCCAGGATATGTTCATTCCATCATCACACATCTTTTGCCCGCCCAAGCAAAGAAGAATTCATCAATAACGCCAACAGGAGACTGGCTGAAGCATCAGCATTCTTCAAAGAATGCAACAAGGTGATCATCACACTAGGCACCAGCTGGTGCTACAGACATCTTGAGAAGGATATCATTGTATCAAACTGTCTGAAACGAAACCCCAAGGAGTTCGTCAGGGAATTTCTTCCAGCTGGCCAAACTGCATCGCTGCTGAAGGAAATCATGGAAATGTGTCCGGACAAGGAGTTCATCTTCACCGTCAGTCCGATACGTCACTTCAAGGATGGCGCGCATGGCAATCAGCTCAGTAAAGCGTCACTTCTTCTGGGGGTCAATGAAACAGGAGCAGAATACTTCCCTGCCTATGAGATCCTGATGGACGAGCTGCGCGACTATCGTTTTTACGCAGAAGATATGTGCCACCCGTCCGAGCAGGCTGTAAGTTATATCGGAGAGCGTTTCCTTGCGTGGGCTCTGCCAGCATCCGAACAGGACACACTAAAAGAAAACATCCGCGCCTTCAGGCACGGATGTCATATCTCGAAATAAAAGTCTCTTAGAAGTTGAAACCTACGCCCACATAGAATACTCCTGTGTGGGTTTTATATTTCAGATTGTCGATCTGCTCACCTGTATATCTGTTCAGCAAACCAATGTTATAGCCAAGCTTAACGTCAAATTTCTCCATCAAAGTAACTCCGGCTCCAAGACCAAGCTTTATATCAAAGCGACCGTATTCTGTATCCTTATAATTATTTGTCTTGACAGTGCTGTCATTTGCCTTAGCTTTAAGAGATGAAGCCAGTCCGCATGAAAATACAGGCCCCGCGAAGGCGTATGCCTTAAGGGTTGACGGCATTATATCGTACGAATACTTGACATTTACAGGAATATCAAGATAGTGTTCTGTCAGGCTTGCTCTGGTTGTAAGTCCTGGAAGTTCCTCAGACTCTGTCTCGCCTGCAAAGGAATAACGAAGTCCCGGCTGAACTGCGAGGCTACCCCATTTTGCTTCAAGGAAATTGAAGTCATACGTAGCCTCTACATAAAAACCATTGAGAGACTCATCATCTGACTCATCCGCAAGTTTGTGGGTTGTGTTCATCAGATTATATCCGACACCAACTCCGAGCTGAGCATTCGCATCCACCGCAAAAAACATTGCAGCAGACGCCAAAATAGTTAAATAAATCTTTTTCATCTTGGTAATAATTTATGTTAGTAGCAAATATAGGTATTTTTCATTACATTTGCACCGATTATGAGGACTAGAATCGCACATATCTTGATATTACTGTTGGCTGCAACAGTTGCTGTGTCATGCAGTAAAGCTGATATGGCAATCGAAGATATTGCAGGAAACCCTCAAGTAAAAAGCATCCTTATAACAGGAGCGGTAATGGACGCCCAGAGCGGACAGGCTCTCGAAGACATCACAATACATTTCCGAGCATATCCACAGGAGCATCCAGATGCCGATCCGATAATAATTGACGAAGTACATACCACAAGCAACGGAACATACACAATTCAGGCCTACGGAGAAATTTCCGAACCGCTTTTATGTGTACTTACAACCCAAGACAACAAGGATGTCTATGAGAGCAAGACAAACCAGGTCATCATCTCATGGAGCGGAATTTCTTATGACAAGTCCAACGGGCAATTCGTAGTGAACGACTGCACATTCCAGCTCAGCAAAAAATCAGAGTAGCATGAAGAGATTATTCAGACTTATAGCCGGGGGAATGATATGGGCTTCCATTTCATCTTGTTCAGTCGGATACGACTACGCTACTCCTGACTCGATCCAGATCCAAGGAACAGTCACAGACATTGAAGGCAACCCTATCAATCACATCAAAATAACATTCGGCTACGGAGAAGGGAAAGAGCTTATTACAGTCTACACATCATTAAAAGGAGAATTCATCGCTGATATCGAACCTGCTGCGAGTGTGATCACAGTCAAGCTTGAGGACATTGACGGAGAAGATAACGGAGGCCTGTTCGAGTCCATTTCAGATCAGGTCACGCTCCTGGAAGACAGCATGCTCGATAGCACAGACATTATTAACCTGGAATACCGTCTGAGTCGCGCCACTGCTTCGGAGAGCAGCCCACAATCTTGGTAAACTGACGGTGAAAATTTGACCTGTCGCTGAATCCTGCCATTTCGCCAATCATATTTACAGAAAGATTCTTCTTTTCCAGAAGAAGTATCTTTGCGTCTTCCACTCTGTGCAAAGTTCTCCAGCTTTTGAAATCAACCCCCAGGATATCAGCAAAATAGAGATGCATCAGCTCTTTCGTCGTATTGAGTTCCCTTGCAATCTCGTCACGGGTCTTGTCATATTCGCGATAACGCTTTTCCTCTACCCATTTTTCCAAAGCTTTCTCAAGACGTCTGAGTTCCACTTCATTTTCATCATGGGCAGGTAATTCCAAGTGTTTTTTTTCAAGTCGACGACGCTCAATCCTATCCTTGATACTTTGGAAGGTAAGTGTCTTGTATGCAAACGCATCCAGGAGCAGCTTATGGCTTCCTAGGAAAGATATGAAGTTGGCGGTAAAGTAAACCAGGAACAGCACATACCAAAGAGAGTAAATCTTCATGAAGCCGTCTGGCAGAAACATATATACGAGGATCGCACACTGCGTCAGCATCATGATTATATAGCAGAAGCGAATCCATTTAATCTTATGAGTCTCCTCATCATCATAATACTCCTCCAATTTTTCCAGACTGCTCACATAAGCCCTGTTGAAGTTCACAATATGTATGAGGGCCTGTATGACAAATAATGCGATGTATGCGACAAGTGCTATAATCCTCAGAAGTCCAGGTCCCAGAAGGAAGGCACGCATGAGCAGCCAGCTCATCAGGATCACCACCGATAAGTTCAAGTAGAAGCGATCGTTGTCACGTTCCTCCAGCAGATTTGTCAACGAGAAAGACAATACAACAGAAGACACAGAAGTGACTATAAACATCATCAGTGCCGAAAACTTATCATATTCGGCTATGTCAGCGTGCTTTAGACAGGCGTACAATAAAACAGCGCACACAAAAAAGCACACAGCTATCGAATTCTTGGTTTTCAGCAATCTGCGAGAATACTCAGTTGACGGTACCTTGATGAACCACAGCAGAAATGCCAGTATACAGGAGGTCACCATCACAATTATTTGTGACAGTTCAAGAGTGAATGATAATGGGGAGAGAACGGCCATAAAGGTCGTAAAGTATTTAGGTTAAGATTTATTCAAAACCGGCACTCTCGCTGGAGTGCCGGTATTCTGTCTCTGTTTCGGGATTGATTACCAGCCGAGCACGTAAGAGAAGATGAGCGGAGCAACGATTGTTGCGTCTGACTCAACGATGAAACGTGGAGTGTCGACATCGAGCTTGCCCCAAGTGATCTTCTCGTTTGGAACTGCTCCTGAGTAAGAACCGTATGAAGTTGTACAGTCTGAGATCTGGCAGAAGTATGCCCAAAGCGGAACGTCTGGCCATGCGAGGTCCTGAGCCATCATTGGCACAACGCAGATCGGGAAGTCACCTGCTGTACCACCACCGATCTGGAAGAATCCTACGCCCTGTCCGCCGCAGTTCTCACGATACCACTCAGTAAGGAAGATCATTGTCTCGATACCATTCTTGATCATGTTAGGCTCGAACTCGCCGCTGATACAGTGTGCTGTGTAGATGTTTGCTGTAGTACAGTCCTCCCATGCAGGAACGATGATAGGAATGTTCTTCTCGCAAGCTGCAAGTACCCAGCTGTCCTTAGGATCGATCTCATAGTACTGCTCGAGAACGCCGCTGCGGAGAAGCTTGTAGATCACTTCCCAAGGGAAGAGTCTCTCGCCGGTAGCCTTCATCTCGTTCCATACGTCGAGAAGGTGATCCTCAAGGCGGCGGAATGCCTCCTCCTCAGGGATACATGTGTCAGTTACACGGTTCATGTGCTTCTCAAGAAGCTCCTTCTCCTGCTCAGGAGTGAGGTCTCTATAGTTAGGAACTCTGTAGTAGTGGTTGTGAGCCACGAGGTTCATGATATCCTCCTCAAGGTTGTTTGCCGAGCAAGACACGATCTGAATCTTGTCCTGACGGATCATCTCTGCGAGAGAGAGACCGAGCTCTGCAGTTGACATTGCGCCTGCCATGGCAAGCATCATCTTACCACCCTTGTTCATGTGCTCGTCGTATGCCTTTGCAGCGTCAACGAGGGCTGCAGAGTTGAAGTGACGATAATGGTGGGTAATGAACTGTGAAATAGGTCCTTTTTCCATTTTTTTATTTTTTAGATGTTAATTCTCACGTCATTGCGAGGCCTGAAAGGCCGTGGCAATCTGTTAACAAAACAGATGTTGTCAACAATCTGCGAAATTACGGATTTTTTCGCTATTTTTGCAATCGTTTTCGGGACATTTTCCGAAAACACGCGACACTTGACAGATCAGAATAGGATAAGATGTTAGATATCAATACAATAGAGCGACTTGATAAAATAGCCACACCTTTCTATTACTACGACATGGACCTGTTCCACAAGACAGTGGACTATGCCGCAGAAATGGCTGAAAAGTATGGCATAAAGATACATTACGCAGTTAAGGCCAACGTGGAGCGCAGGCTGCTTGAGTACATCAGCGGCAAGGGTTTCGGAGCTGACTGTGTCAGCGGAAATGAGGTTCTGCATGCGCACGAGTGCGGTTTTCCTGGTGACAAGATCGTGTATGCCGGAGTAGGAAAGAGTGACAAGGAAATCTATAACGCGCTGAAGATCGGTATCGAGGCGTTCAACTGTGAGTCTCTCCAGGAGATTTACGTCATC
>JAZOPY010000040.1:0-7649 GCA_045655825.1 Candidatus Cryptobacteroides sp.
GCTGGAAGAGGTTGTAGTCTGCTTCCTTGATCCACTGCTCACGCTCCTCGCGAGTACTCATGCGAAGAGGCTCAACCATTTTGATCTTGTACGATTCTGCAAAAGGTAATTCCATGATTATTAATATTTTAAGAGTTATTTGTTATATTTTTCAACGTTTCAACCGATAAAGGTAACAATTTTAAATTGAAAACCGCCAAGTTTTTCAATTTTAGAAAGATAGCTGCACCTGAGGGTGAACATCTTTTCCGCAGAGCATATTCAATACAGTGATCTTGCTATCACCCTCCAGTCTGATTGTAGAAAAAGGTGCCAGGGAAACCGGATTCTTTCCTTCCTGCTGGATGGTATAAGGAACAGATGTCTGATTGGTCAGCATGAAGGCCTTGCCGGACAACTTGCTCACCCTTACGGATGCCGTAAAGAAATCTTTCAGCAATTGTTCGTCTCCACACACCATATTGAAACCAAAAGCCAGAGTGCGGCAGGACTCCAAAGCCTCACGTATGCCCTTTTCTGTCCTCTCTTCAGCAAAAATCAGAGTGACAGGACGCATGAACCCGTCTGAATTGAAATCTTCCGCTGTACTTGCGTGAACATCGGTATTTGCTGCAATGAAAAGATTGCGCTCACGGACCCTGTCGATTATACCAGGATAGAACTCATAGAAGTTCATGACCTCAACTCCGTCGATAAGTCCTTCATCATACGCAATCTTCTCTGTCTCGGTATAATCAATGCTTGTCCTGATCCATCCCGGGTGATTGTGCATCACCAGCGCGCCCTGCTTCTTGGCATTGCGTATGGCCTGAACAGGATCATCGTCATAGATCTTGTTGTTATTCTTTGTGAAAAGGGCATTGAAATGACCTACTGTAGTTCCATGGCGTGTTATCTCCGTGCCTGGAATGATGAAGATGTCCCAATTCTCGGCCTCTTTCTGTGCAAGTTCTACTGCCGCATCAAGATCCGGATCCTTCCTGCCTCTTACATCAAGATAGTCCTTCATCTCGTTTTCAAAAGGCCTGTATTCGATATGCTCGGTAATTGCAATGATGTCAAGTCCGTCAAGCCAGGCTTCCTTTACACGGAACTGCGGCGTCACCCAACCGTCAGAGTACACCGAATGGGTATGAAGGTCAGCCTTGTAAACATTGTATCCATTTACCTGACAAGGAAGCACTATTTCCTTACGGGAAGGCTCACGAAAATCCGCGTGACGGAGAATCTCCGGATTCTCAACGTCTACCGTATGGTGCTGCGCAGCGGCAGAAAAGGCCACTGACAGAAATGTTGAAATCAACAAAACTTTTTTCATGCTGTTATTTTACAGGTTTGATGATAGCTGCGAAGCCACCGCCTGGAGCCATGTGAACTGTCAGCTTCTTATCAGACGGAAGTGCAGAAGTTATTTTCTTGTAGTCGCGCGCAATGCGGTAGGCATTAGCTCCGTCAACGAAAAGTTCGACTGTATATTCTCCCTCCGGAAGGAAGTCAAGCGAAATTTCCGTGCTTCTGGAATCCCAGCCTGTCATTCCGCCTACATACCATGTATCCCCGCTTCTTCTGGCCATTACGATATGTTCTCCAACCTTTCCGCATACGCCCTTGGTCTCATCCCAGACTGTAGGGATATCAGCAATGAATTTCAGGCACTCCTGCTCCCTCATATAGTTTGACGGAGAGTCACAGAGCATGTTGAGCGGAGATTCGAACACCACATACTGAGCGAGCTGACGGCAGCGTGTGCCCTGGCTCATAGGCTCGTTGTATACCGGACGGTAATTGTCTTTTGTGGCATTGCGCATCGCTCCCTGAGTGTAATCCATCGGACCTGCCATCATTCTGATGTACGGAACGGTCACATCGTATGTGACCTGATCCACAGACGGCTCGCTCCACTTCATGGTCTCAAGTCCATGCACACCTTCGTAGTTAACCACGTTCGGGTAGGTTCTGTGAAGACCTGTCGGCTTGTATGTTCCGTGAAAATCCACCATCATGTTATATTTTGCAGCCGTGCGTGCAGCGCGATGATGAAATGCCACCATATACTGGTCATCGCGATCCATGAAGTCGATCTTGAATCCCTTGATGCCCATCTTCGAATAATGCTCACACACCTTCTCCATATCGCGGTCAAATGCCCAATAGCCAGCCCAGAGAATCAGGCCCACATTGCGCTCTGCCGCATATTTCGCCAACATTTCAAGATCAATTTCCGGGATAACCTGGAACAGATCTGCCGCATCCTTTACAGCCCATCCTTCATCAAGAATCACATACTCCACACCAGATGCTGCTGCAAAATCAATATAGTATTTGTATGTGTTGTTATTTACACCGGACACAAAGTCCACTCCGTCGATGTTCCAGTCATTCCACCAGTCCCAGGCAACCTTTCCAGGCTTCACCCAGCTCCAGTCGGTCTGAGCATCTGCAGGAGTCGCAAGACGATAGACCATGTCGTTGTCCGCCATCTGAACATCATTCTCGGACACAGCAACAACTCTCCACGGGAACACCTCACCGGCACTGCATTCCGCTATATATGGCTTACGGGTCTGAACTTCCATCTGAAGCATGCTATGACCTCCCTGAGTCACCTCATCAGCACATCCGGCAAACCTTGCAGTGATATCACTACCGCCGTCGCCGTTGTACAGATACATTCCCGGATAATTCATCAGGTCTGCCTCTGCGATGACAATCTTCTTACCATTCGGGCCATCCACCATCAATGGAAGGAATGCGATACAGCCCTTGTTCCACTGGGAAATCGGAGTGTAGGTGTAGTGACTTTCAAATGAGTTATAATACTGACCTTCAAGAGTTTCAGTCCTCTGACTCACGTATGGAGCCCACATATTCCAATCCTGTGCAAAGTTGAACTGTGCCAGTTCGTCCTTTACAATAAACGGATTCTTGGAACGTGAGACAAAACGATAGGCCATTCCGTCGTCATACGCTCTGAAGACAAGAGAGAAAGCCTTGAACTTAAGGGTAAGTTCGTTGAAAGCGTCCTCAACCTCAGACTTCTTGTACATTACGGTCTCAATGGTTTCATTGACACTTCTTTTCGAAGTACCGGTCACTTTGGCGTTCTCGCCATAAGCTGTACCGTCTGTCAGATAAAGGCCTACATAAGAATCCTGCAGGAGAAGGTCTGAATCATGCTGCAGAGTGTAGCAGATGCCGTTTCCTGTCTTGATTTCCACCTTGAGTCTTCCGTCAGGAGACTTCAGTTCGTAAGTCTTTGGCGCAGCCCATGCTGTTGTTACAAGCAGCATCGCTGCTAAAAAGGTCATAAGTTTATGCATAATCATTGTAGGTTATATTCCAAGTTGTTCCTTCATGCTTCGAAGCAGGTCAAAGGCCTGAAGAGGTGTCATATTGTTCAGGTCAGCCTTGTCGAGCTCATCCTTGAGAGACGACAGAAGCGGATCTTCAAGCTGGAAGAATGACAGCTGGATGCTGCCGTCGCTCTCCACTCGTCCCTCCTTGATATTATGAGGCTTGACAGTATTCTTCTTTGAAGAGGTTTTGGCTGTGGTGGCGCAGGCCATTCCCCCTTCTCTTTTGGCCTGCTCATCGCAGCCAAAACCATTCGCCTCAAGAGCAGCAAGAGTCTTCTCCGCCGACTCAAGCACCTGCCTTGGCATGCCGGCCATGCGGGCCACATGAAGACCGAAGCTATGGGCCACACCACCCTCCTTGAGTTTACGCAGGAAGATGACGTTCTTGCCGACCTCCTTTACCGCGATATGGAAATTCTTCACGCGGTCGTATATTTCTTCAAGATCATTCAGTTCATGATAGTGAGTTGCGAAAAGGGTCTTTGCTCCGTCGCCGTATTCGTGGATATATTCCACGATGGCACGCGCGATGGACATTCCGTCGTAGGTCGAAGTTCCGCGTCCGATCTCGTCCAGAAGCACCAGCGAACGCGACGAGAGGTTGTGCAGGATCATCGACGTCTCGAGCATCTCGACCATGAAGGTCGATTCTCCGCGGGAGATGTTGTCCGAAGCACCCACGCGGGTGAAAATCTTATCGCAGTAACCGAGAGTCGCCTCGGAAGCAGGCACATACGATCCCACCTGGGCCATGAGGCTGATAAGGGCCACCTGACGCAGGAGCGCCGACTTACCGGCCATGTTCGGACCTGTAAGGATGATCACCTGCTGTCTTTCATTGTCCAGATACACATCGTTCGGAACGAATTCCTCTCCGGCCTGCATCATTGTCTCGATGACCGGATGACGTCCCTGCCTGATGTCGATGACCATGCTGTCATTCATCTTCGGACGGCAGTAGCGGTTGGTTATCGCCAGGTCAGCAAAACCGCTGAGCACGTCCAGACGCGCGAGGATGCGGCAGTTCTTCTGGATCATGGCTATATTTGCCTGAATCTTCGCCACAAGCTCGGCATAGATCTGCACCTCAAGGGCGTAGATACGCTCCTCGGCACCAAGGATCTTCTGCTCGTATTCCTTCAGTTCTTCAGTGATGTATCTTTCGGCATTGACGAGGGTCTGCTTTCTGATCCACTCCTCAGGTACGCTGTCCTTGTGGGCATTGCGCACCTCCAGATAATATCCGAAGACATTGTTGAATCCAATCTTGAGGGACGATATTCCCGTGCGCTCGATCTCACGCTGCTGCACTTCCAGCAGGTAGTCCTTGCCGTGACGGGCGATCTTGCGGAGTTCGTCCAGTTCCTCGTTGACTCCGCTTGCGATGACGTCTCCCTTACCCAGCTGCGCTGCTGTCTCAGGGTGCATGGTCCTTCCAAGATACTCAAGAAGTTCCGCGCAGTCCCCCATTTTCGAGATCAGCTCGTCCAGCGCCTCCACGCCCTTTCCGCTGCACAGCTGCATGATCGGAGCGGTCTGGCTCAGACCTCGACGCAGCTGCATCACCTCCCTCGGAGCAATCTTTCCTGCCGCCGCACGCGAGATTATACGCTCAAGGTCGCCGATGTCGCCGATCATTGTCTGCAGGCGCATAAGGTCATCGCGGTTATCGATGAAATGCTGCACGACAGCATATCTGCTTTCAAGCTCCTGCAGGTCCATCACCGGCATCGCCAGCCATGTGCGGAGCATACGCGCGCCCATCGGAGATGAGCATCTGTCCATCACCTCAACGAGCGATGTACCCTCCTTTCCTGCTGTCGAAGCAAAGATCTCGAGGTTGCGGAATGTAAAGCGGTCCATCCACACGAAGGAGTTCTCGTCTATGCGGGATATCGAGCAGATGTTGCTCAGTTCCTTGTGCTGGGTCTGCTCAAGGTATATCAGAAGCGCTCCGGCAGAGGTCACCGCCAGCGGGAATGCATCTACTGCAAAACCCTTGAGCGAATCCACCTGAAGCTGTCTTTTCAGTTTTTCTACGGCATTGTCGTATACGAAGGCCCATTCCTCGAGAGTCGAGACATAGTAGTGGTCGCCGTATCTTTCTTTTGTGCCCTTTTCATATCCTCTCGGCACGAGGAGCTCCTTTGGAGCGAAAGAACTCAGGAGGGTTCCGATGTAGTCAAGCGAACCTTCCGCCACCTGGAATGTACCTGTGGATACGTCCAGGAAGGCAGCTCCGCACTTGTCCTTGTAGAATGTCAGGCCGGCTATGTAGTTATGCTCTTTCTGCTCGAGAAGCTGCTCGTTGAAGGCCACTCCCGGAGTCACCAGCTCAGTGATGCCTCTCTTGACGATGTTCTTCGTCAGCTTAGGGTCTTCGAGCTGATCACACACAGCCACCTTGTAGCCTGCACGCACAAGTCTGGGAAGATAGGTCTCGAGTGAATGATGCGGGAAGCCCGCCATCGGAATCGCGCCCGGAGTCGCGCTCGAACGCTTTGTCAGCACGATGCCCAGCACCTTGCTTGCTGTCAGGGCATCATCGCCGTATGTCTCGTAAAAATCGCCGCACCTGAACAGAAGCACTGCTTCCGGATGTTGCGCCTTCATCGCGAAGAACTGCTTCATCATAGGTGTTTCGGTCGGTTTCTTTTCTGCCATTTTTCTTTCTTTTATATCAAGGCAAATTTACTCATTTTTATCAAAAGATAAAACTTTAAAATTTTGCTTATCTTTGTGCGTTTATGAAAAGGGTGCTTATCATATCGTATTATTGGCCGCCGACAGGAGGTTCGGGCGTGCAGAGGTGGGTGAAGTTCGCCAAGTATCTGCCTGCGCTTGGATGGCAGCCGGTGATCTACACACCGGAGAATCCGGAGCAGCTGGCTGTCGACGAAACGCTTGCAGGCGAGGTGCCTGCCGAAGCGGAAATCATCCGCAGGCGCATCGTGGAGCCATACGGTATGTACAAGAAGGTGCTCCGCAGGTCGGGTCACAGCAAGGAGGCTGTGGAGGTCAACCCGGTCAATGCGCAGAACAAATCTTTTCTGCAGAAGGCAGCGATGTGGGTGCGTGGAAACCTGTTCCGCCCCGATCCACGCTGCTGGTGGATCCGCCCGTCGGTACGTTTCCTGAAAAAGTACCTGAAGGATCATCCTGTAGACCTGATTGTCAGCACCGGACCTCCGCAGTCGATGCATCAGATAGGCATGAAACTCGCCGAGGAGACCGGCCTGCCGTGGATTGCAGATTTCAGGGATCCATGGACCAAGATATTCTATTTCAAGCACTTGTCCATGACCCGTGCGACCAAGAGGTGGCATGAGAAGATGGAGAAACGCGTGCTGGACGAAGCGACCCGTGTGGTGGCTGTCTCGCCTTTGGTGCAGCAGGAGTTCCAGGCCATGACACAAACTCCTGTGGAGCTGATAACAAACGGATTTGACGAATGTGATTTTCATCAGGAGCCGTTCAAGATGGCTGAGGGAGGACCTCAGCAATTATTCACGATCACCCACACCGGACTGTTTGCAGCGGACGGCAATCCGACCGTGCTCTGGGAAGTGCTGGCCGAGAAGTGCAACACTTGCGAAGAGTTTAGAAAACTGCTGAGAATCAACCTTATAGGAAAGACTGACGAGCAGATCATCAAGGCTGCTAACGACGCAGGATTGGGAGAGAATGTGTTTGACCTGGGGTATCAGCATCATGCCAGAGCCGTGGACGAGCAGAGGAAAGCGTCACTGCTGATCCTTCCGTTGAGAAAAGAACCGGAGTATAAGGCAGTGCTGCCTGGAAAACTGTTTGAATACCTGGCATCATACAGGCCTATACTTGGAATCGGACAACCTGACGGAGCCATGTCGATGATATTGGACTCGACCAGGACAGGAGTCGTTTTTGACTGGGAAGACAAGGAGGCCATAGCGAAATATATCGACGAGTGCTGGGAGAAGCACCTGGAAGGCCGCCTGCGAATAGAGGGCGACGACATTTCTCAGTTCACCCGCCGCAACCTGACCCTCCGCATGGCGCAATTGTTCGAAGAAGTGACAGAACACTCGGCGAAGCAATAGCTATTGAAATGAGCTGTGGCACTTTTCGCCTGTTTTTTGACACAGCTCCGGGCAAAACAAGCCAAAAACAATAAAAATGGGCATAGCTGTGACACTTTTACGTCAAAAAATGACACAGCTCCACGAAGTACGGAAGTTATGTAGCATAATGACTATATGAAAAAGACACTATTGAAGAACATCGGAATATACGCAGGCATTCTGCTGCTGTTTG
>JAZOPY010000041.1:0-18543 GCA_045655825.1 Candidatus Cryptobacteroides sp.
AGGCTATGCACATCGACCTCGAGAACAAGGAGATCAAGTTCAAGGGTTCTGACAAGGTATACCACGAGGGTGACGTTCTCTCAATCAACGGTGCCAAGGGTTATGTTTACGATGTAGCTATCGAGACAATGGACTCTTCAGACAACCCACGTTTCCAGCAGTTCATGGAGGTTGTTGACAAGTTCCGCACAATGGGCGTTCGCACAAACGCTGACACACCAGAGGACGCAGCTCGCGCTATCAGCTTCGGTGCTGAGGGTATCGGTCTCTTCCGTATCGAGCACATGTTCTACGGCCAGAACGCTGAGATTCCACTTTCTAAGCTCCGCAAGATGATCCTCGCTAAGAACGACGAGGAAAGAAAGGCTGCTCTCTCTGAGCTCGAGCCATTCATCAAGGCTGCTGTAAAGGGCACAATGAAGGTAATGAACGGTATGCCTGTGACATTCCGTCTCCTCGACCCACCTCTCCACGAGTTCGTACCTCAGACTGAGGGTAAGAAGGAGGAGCTCGCTGAGGAGCTTCACATCACTGTAGGTGAGATCGAGAAGCGCGGTGAGTCACTCCACGAGGTTAACCCTATGATGGGTCACCGTGGTGTTCGTCTCCACGTAACATATCCAATGATCTCTGAGACTCAGTTCCGCGCTATCTTCACAGCTGCAGCTGAGCTCAAGAACGAGGGCTTCGATCCTAAGCCTGAGATCATGGTTCCTGTAACTATCTCTGACCGTGAGCTTCGTTTCCAGAAGGCTATCTGCGAGAAGATCCGTGCTGAGGTTGAGGCTGAGTTCGGCTTCGAGATCAAGTACATGTTCGGTACAATGATCGAGATCCCACGTGCTGCCCTCACAGCTGACCGTATGGCTCGTACTGCTGAGTTCTTCTCATTCGGTACAAACGACCTTACTCAGATGACATTCGGTTTCTCACGTGACGACGTTGGAGCATTCATGGGTGACTACCTCGGAAACAAGCTCCTCGACGCTGATCCATTCAAGACTCTCGACACTAAGTCTGTAGGTAAGCTCGTTGTGCACGCTGTCAAGGAAGGTCGTGAGACTCGCAATGGCCTCAAGTGTGGTATCTGCGGTGAGCACGGTGGTGATCCTGCGTCAGTTGAGTTCTGCTATCATACTGGTCTCAACTATGTATCATGCTCTCCATTCCGCGTTCCAATCGCACGCCTCGCTGCTGCTCAGGCTGCAATCAAGGCTGGAAAGTAATCTAAGCTTGATATACACAAAAGTCGCTCTCAAAAAAACGAGAGCGACTTTTTTTATTTGATAAGCTGACTGACAAGGCTGTTGACTTCATCATAGGAGTAGCCGCGGCCGAGGGCGAAGCGGAGGAGCTTGAGGCGGCATTGGGGGTCTTTGCGCAGAGATCTGTACTTTGCTTCTAGAAGTTTCTCCAGACGTGATGAGGCTCGGGAATGATCTATTTCTGCAAGAGCCTGGTCAATGACCTCACGTCTTATCTTCTTGGCAGAAAGCATATAGCGGATCTTCACCTCTCCCCAACCCTGGATTGATGATTTGTCGCGGGCAAATGCTGATGCATATCGCAGATCATCCACGTACTTTTCCTTCACCAGAGTTTCCACAACCTCAGCGGCCAATACAGCATCACCATCCAGAGACTTCAGTGCCTTCTGACGAATATCCTCAATGCAATACTCACGACGTGAACACAGGCCGCGAAGTCTGTCAGTGACTTTTTTCTTCAACTCATCCATAACACTAAAAATTATAACCAGCACTGATATAGAATCCTACCTTATGGGTCATGTTGGACCAATGGAGGTTTGCAGACAAAGGTCCGAAGATGGTATC
Organism: Candidatus Cryptobacteroides sp.; assembly: GCA_045655825.1. Classification (GTDB taxonomy): domain Bacteria; phylum Bacteroidota; class Bacteroidia; order Bacteroidales; family UBA932; genus Cryptobacteroides. The sequence goes on from JAZOPY010000041.1 coordinate 1,836, forward strand.
GTAAGAGTACTCTACGCCGGCTCCAAAATAGCCAAGGCCGACAGTATAATCCTTGAAGTGATCACAGTCACGGACATAATTCAGGATACCGGTAAGATAGTGGTTTTTAGCAAGAGTGTATCTGAAGTCTGTGCGGAACAATGTAAGTATATTCTTCATTGCCGACAGGTGGTTCACACCGATGAAAGGCATCTGCTGGTCAACATAGCGTCCAGCAAGAGAGCCTCCGATAGCATTGAAGTACGCTACTGGTATCTCATCACCAAAAAGAAATCTGAAATCTATTGAAGGTATGAACGCGAAACGCTCACCTCCTGGCACCACTACCTTAGCATCGGCTCGGAACATGTGGAAGTTATTGAAGCGATGCGGGAAGCCGGCAAACACCCATGAATAAGACAGTCCGGCATCCACACCCTTGGTCGGAAAATAGCCGTCGTCAAAAGTATATGTATCAGCTTCGGCAAACAGTGACACGAAGTCATTGCTGAGCTGACTGAAATCGTAGTCTCCGATGATCTGCTCTGACTTGACATTACGCACATTCATCACCTCATTCCTCAGTCCTCCCTTGATGTCAAGATGATTCCATTTAATATTCGACAGATATACTTCCTGACGGGCATTCAACAGGCTGAAGCTCAATCTATTGCTCCCAAAATTCAGCATATTGAGGTCAGTCCAGCGGATAGAGGCTGCCGCGTTTACTGTTGGAAATTTAGGCATGTCATACGACCATCTGAACGAGACATAGGGATTGGCACTGATCTTTCCAGTGAGGTCAAGCGCATGGCCATGCAGTTTGTGCGCATTATATCCTATATTAAGCAAGACCGACACGATCTCTTCGGTATCTGCACGAACACCTATTCCCAACTGATGGATTGGGCCTTTCTTGCAGTTGAAGACCAGATCGAACGGATCCTCTTTACCCTTGAGTTCGTATGTAACGAAATCATAGGCCTGGGTTCCATAAAGCTGCGCCACCAGGTGGTCTATGTCTCCCTTGCTCATCTTCTGACCATACTTGATGTTAAGCCTGTCTTTAAGCAAAGCCTTTTCTTTAGGCAAGACTCCGGTCATATCAAAGTCTGCAATCACAAGAGAGTCCGCCGACATGCCCTGAGCCGGAGGTTTAGGAAGCGAATAAAACTTCTCCTTGGTGAGTTCTGCCACCACGCGAAGCAAAGAGTCCTGCTCCTGAGCCGCAAGATGCCCCCTTTCCATTATTATCTCGACATTCTCCTTGCTGAAGCTCAATGAATTGAACTCCCTAAGGTTAGGCTTGATCTTTACGTCCGGTATCGTCACATTCACCTCATACGCATCCTGTCCAAGCATTTCAATTCCTTGGGTGAAAATATCGGCGAGATTATTTACATCAACATAGGTCTTCCTGTGCTGTGCAAGATCAACTCCTATTATGATGTCTGCGCCCATGTCACGGGCCAACTGAGTCGGGTAATTGTCTCTGATTCCTCCGTCCACCAGGACCATTCCATCAACACGGACCGGAGCAAATATTCCCGGGATGGACATTGTCGAGCGCATGGCGTCATTGATCTTGCCGCTGTGCCATATCTTGGCTTTTCCAGACACCATATCTGCAGCTACACAAGCGTATGGAATCGGAAAATCTCTGAAAGACATGGAGTCCTGATAGCCCACAGTAAGAGAACTGATCAGGTTACTGACATTCTGGCCATAGATATATCCCGACGGAAGACTTCCCAAAAGGTTCCTCTTCAACATATCGAAGCCTTCTTCATTGTCGGCACCGATATGCAAGACGTCATGCCTATGTACAGGATCAAGGCGATACTCGTCTGCCAGCATCATCTTATAATAATCCTTCTCATAGAAGAATGGGATGGAGATCATGTATTTTTCACGATAGCGGGCATCGGAGTATGAATAGTAGTCCCGAGAGAGTCTGTCGCTGAAGGCCCAGCCCCAATCGATGCGTCTTACAAGGCTGTCCATCTGTTCTGTTGTATAACCGAGCGAATAGAGTCCGCCTATCAGACCTCCCATGCTTGTTCCGACTACAAGATCAACAGGGATGCCGAGCGACTCGACATATTTTATCACACCTATATGTGCTATTCCTTTGGCACCTCCACCGCTGAGAACAAGCGCGACTGTCGGACGATGCTTACGTATCCTGTCCATTCGCTCACGCATACGCTGGACAGCGACAGAATCGGCAACCGGATCGACACTTCGTGCCGAAACGCTTACCGATGCCATAAGAAGCACAATCAGATATGAAAGAATCCTTTTCAATTATTTCTTGTTATGTTCTCCTGCCAGCATACCGCACGCTGCCAGGATATCTTCTCCTCGTGATGCGCGGACCGTTGTTGTCAGGCCAAGGTTGTTCAGACGGGTCTTGAAGTTTTCTATGATCACGTTCGGCGAAGTCTCGTATGGGAAGTCCGGAATCTTATGGAACCTGATCAGATTCATTCTGCACTCCAGTCCCTTAAGCATTCTGAACAGCGCATCAGCATGCGCCTTGGTATCATTGAAACCTGCAAACATCGTATATTCAAAACTTACTCGTCTCTGACCGGTAAAGTCATATTGCTTGATAAGGTCAATGACTTCCTGTATCGGCCAGGCCCCCTGCACAGGCATCACGCTGAGTCTCTCGGGGCCGAAAGGGTTATGCAAAGAAACTGCCAGATGACACTTGCACTCGTCAAGATATCGCTTCAGATTCGGCACTACGCCGATTGTAGAAAGGGTGATCCTCTTCGGGCTCCAGGCAAATCCCCATTCTGCTGTCAGAATCTCAATGGCACGCATGACATTTTCATAGTTGTCAAGAGGTTCGCCCATTCCCATGAAGACAGCATTCGTCAGTCTGTCAGACTCGTCAACTGCTATGAACTGTGAAATGATGTCAGCCGCGGACATGTGCCCGTGGAATCCCTGACGTCCTGTCATGCAGAACTTGCATCCCATTCGGCATCCGGCCTGGGAAGAAACGCAGAGAGTGGCACGATCATCATCCGGAATCATGACAGCCTCAATGGCGCTGGTCTCGAGTTCCTCTTCCGCAACATGCACGTTCAATCCCCTCTTGTGGGAACATCGTACCGGGAACAGGTATTTCTTGGTTCCATCCGACGAAATCTGAAGGCCGGCATAAGGTGTCACACCCACTTCATACTTTTCCGCAAGCTTTGCACGTGCTGCTTTAGAGAGGTTTGTCATCTCGTCAATGGAGCGTACTTTCTTTACATACAGCCACTGCGCGATCTGCTTTGCAGTGAAACCAGGCAGACCTTCCTCCGCCACGAGCCTCTTCAGCTCGTCAAGATTCTTTCCAAGAAGCTTTATCTTCATAACATCCTTTTTATCCATGCAAAATTACTGATTTTTTGTGACACCGCCATTACTTGTGCTTCAGATTGGCACATAAGAGTTATAATTTTGCACCAGAAAGTTGGAAGAGTTCCAGATTTTTTGATTATTTTTGCTTTGCTGTAGGAAAAGTTCCTCAGCGTTAACATTTTAAAATTTAATACATTTATGGCTAAAGAAGAAGTAAAGGATGGTACCGGAATCAATGCTGCTAAGCTGAAGGCACTGCAGGCAACGATTGACAAGATTGAGAAGGACTATGGCAAAGGTACAATCATGAAGCTGGGAGATCAGCCAAAATGGGAAGTTTCGGTCATTCCGAGCGGATCCATTGCCCTTGATGCAGCACTTGGCATCGGAGGATACCCACGCGGAAGAGTCATCGAGATCTACGGACCTGAGTCCAGCGGTAAGACAACCCTCGCCATCCACGCCATCGCACAAGCGCAGAAGCAGGGAGGTATCGCAGCGATTATCGATGCAGAGCATGCGTTCGACAGGACTTATGCAAAGAACCTCGGAGTAGACCTTGACACACTGCTTATCTCGCAGCCTGACAACGGAGAGCAGGCCCTTGAGATCGCAGACAACCTCATCCGTTCGGGAGCAATCGACATCATCGTCATTGACTCTGTCGCAGCACTTACTCCAAAGGCTGAGATCGAAGGCGAGATGGGTGACTCGAAGATGGGCCTTCAGGCAAGACTCATGAGCCAGGCGCTCAGAAAGCTTACTGCAAACATCAGCAAGACAAACACATGCTGCATCTTCATCAACCAGCTCCGTGACAAGATCGGAGTGATGTTCGGCAACCCTGAGACAACAACAGGAGGTAACGCCCTCAAGTTCTATGCATCTGTTCGCGTGGACGTGCGCAGAACAACTCAGATCAAGGACGGAGACGAGGCTCTCGGAAACCGCACAAAGGTAAAGATCGTAAAGAACAAGATGGCTCCGCCATTCAAGAAAGCTGAGTTCGACATTGTTTACGGCGAAGGAATTTCTAAAGTCGGAGAAATCATCGACCTTGGTGTTGAGCTTGACGTAATCAAGAAGAGCGGTTCGTGGTTCAGCTACGGTGACAGCAAGCTCGCACAGGGACGTGAAGCAGTCAAGCAGCTCCTTACAGACAACATCGAACTCTGCGAAGAAATCGAAGCAAAGATCCGCGAAGCTCTCCAGAATGTAGTAGAATAATGAAAAGATTTATCACAATTATCTCAGCAGGGATCATCGCCCTGCTGAGTTTCAGTTCCTGCGACATCGACATACATTGGAATGACAACTCTGGAAGCGTTGATGCTGCTTTGACATGTTACTATGCCGGAAATTTACCGGCAGTAACGGCATCCCAGACTTATAAGCTGGATGACACGCACCTGACAGATTTCGAAATTGAAGATATATTCCTTCATCTATGCGAAGTCGTGAAGCCAGGCTTCATTGATGCTGTCCTTGAGATTCATATATATGACAGCTATGACCACTTCAAGAAGACCAGAATATTTGACTTCTGGTGGGAGATTGATCCTCGAACCGGAGAAGGTTATTACGCATGGGATGAAGTAAAAGAATAAAAGTCACGATTTTTCGTGACTTTTATTCTTTTACTTACTCTTGAAGGTCCATTTGCAGTTGTCGCTTTCGAAATCATAAGCAGCGAGTGATGGCGTGCTGTCTGCAACTGATGTCAGAACATACTGACGATCGCATCCAGGAACGGCCTTTGGCATGATGCGGTATGTTCCGTCCGTCATCTGTTCTATTCTCCAAAGCTGTTCTGGAGCGCCTGTAAATCCGGGAACTGTCACAACTTCTGCACCTTCGGATGCAGCCAGTACTCTGTCTGTTCCTTCTATCTGAATCTTAAAATACTGACCACCAAGATAACCTCCAGCCTCTGGAAGCGCAGTGACCGCCCACCTCTGGTGCGGACGGTTCATCCAGTCACCGATACGTGCAGGTATCTCACCTTCAGGCCATGTGCCTATGACTTCTTCAAGAGTCTGATTCGGAATAGATACCGCAGGCTCGTCAAAGCCTTCCCACCAACGTGCACGCGGCAATTCATGTCTCACAAAATCCACGGCAAGTTCAAGCGCATAGCCTCTGCGGACTGACGAGATCTCATAAACTCCTGACTTGAACTGATCGCCAGCCACAGGCCAGTCATTCTCCCACAACAGAGGACGGATCGCCAACACGCAACGCGCGCTGCGGTCCAGATCAGCCTCCCAATGGTAGGACATCTTCTCGACTCCTTCATCCTCAATCCAACGGCCGAAATGTCCTGCTCCGAACTGCCTGTCCTCCGCATCGATGACCATCTTGCCCCCTCCTGCAATCATGTCACGTCCCATATTATCCAGGTACGGACCGGTGACATTACGAGAGCGTCCAACAACTATATTATATGTAGAGTTAACTCCGTCACAACATGTACCATGCGTTCCGAGAAGGTAGTACCATCCGTTGCGCCATATAATAGTCGTCGCTTCACAGTCAATCGCAATGTTCACAGGCTCATTACCCTCGACACGGGCACCTGAAACAGGATCAAGTTCAATGATGCGGATGAATCCGAAATAGGTACCGTATGTACACCACAGACGTCCTGTAGTCGGGTCCATGAAGAGTCCTGCATCGATTGCGTCGCAATCCTCGTCAACTTCAGACGAGGCCACAACTACAGCTTCTGTATAGGCAAAATCCGGAGAGTTCGGATCAAGGGTCTTGTTCCACATGGTAAGGACTGTGCCGGCATGGCCGCCACCAAGTCCACCTCCAGTAGAACTGTACGCCACAAGATAACGGTCACCGATCTTCATAGCATCAGGTGCAGCGCCCCTGCCGGGACGGACTGCACCAGGATACCAGTTCCATCCGTCCTCCGATATGAGGCCGCCGCCACCGGTACCGAATGTATAGTACTTTCCGTCACACTCCATGATTGTAGACGGATCATGAATCCACGGCTCACCTTCCTGAGCGGAAGTCGAAAACGAGATGATGGCAAAGGCTGCCAACGATATAAGTTTTACAGATGTCTTCATGGCTGCCTATTTTAAGATCTTATAATTTACTACAGGATTCCCCTTCTCATCGATGAAACGAAGACAGAAATCACTCATTCCCGGGCCATTGATGACAGAGCCGGTTATCACATGGCGTCCCTTTTTCAGAGTCAATCTCCTTGACGCTCCGTCATCCATCACCATACGGCGATCGCCAGAGAGGATCAGGACTTCTTCCCCGTCGATCCACCACATTGAGGCAGAGTTAGAACCTACTGCCAGACGTACATTCACGATATCCTCAGGAACATCGATGACAGTCATCATTCTGAAAATGATTCCGTAACGTCCTGTCTCGGTTCCTACGGCATAGCGGTACAGCTTGACATTGAAAAGTCTGCTGTCAAGGGTATGGGCTACTGCGACCTCCTCTTTATTCCATCCAGTATCAAGATGCTCTCTGACATAGCTGTCTACAAACACAATGTTGGTGTTGAGAGGATGATCGATAGGTTTACATAGACCCCAGCGACGGATGAATCCAAGTTCATCCGGGCTGACTGCATCCTCAACTGGAGTACAGAAATATGGTTTCAGAGCAGGATACTGTTCTTCAACAGGCACTTTATCCACCGGGAATATGATCTGGTATTTACCGCTCAGATGCATGAATGCAAACAGACGGAGGAGACCGTCATAATATGCATCGAAGTAACCGTCCTCATATGGTTCGTTCTTCGAGTTCCACAATGCATCGATGAACTCACGGTTGATCTTATGGTCTGTCAGAAGCGACGCTGCAGCAAGTGTCGAAACCAGGCCTACGGAATGACGGAGAGCCTTCTTCCAGCTTCCTGCAGGGAGGATCTCATCCTCCGAAGGAAGCGTGCCGTCGATGCGGTACTGGTCTACATAGTCATTGATGCCCTTGCTGTAGAAGAACTTCTGGATCTTCTTTCCATATTCCCTCTGCCACTTGGCATCTGCGCAGGCCCATGAATAGTCCATTGCGATGTTCATAGGCACGCGCCATGAATCGTATCTGAAGTTGCCGGTGCCGTAATGAGTGCCGTTGTGCATCCTGATAGAACCGTCGTAGTTGCTGTAGTCGGAATTCAGGCCGGTCTTATCATGGATCGCCTTATGCAGGTACTCGCGCGAAGCTGCTGCGCACTCCCTCCAGAAATCTGCGCGTCCGTCGTCCGCCCATCTTGCCCAGACTTCATAGAACGCCGGAATATGGTATGAAGGATCGGTGAAGGTATATCCGAACTTATCCGGAGTGAAGGTGATGAGCTTATGCTCGGTGTTTATGAAATTGTTGATTCCGGTCGAACCGTCTTTGGCAAAGGCGCAGTCCAGAATATATTGCGCTTCGGCCTTATAGTCGATGCCGGACTCATCGCCCCATAGGTTGGAAGCGAAGATAAGTGCAGTCACATAGTACAGTTCTCCGTCCGACGCTGGCCCCTGCGCATTGCGCGTACCGTCAGTCTTGCAGCTCCAGGCAAAATATCCCTCGTAAGGTCCATAGGTCTGCTGCATGTATTTCTTGCACCATCTGAAGAGCTTGTCGAAAATATCCTGGCGGTCCATCTGAACGGCTATCATCATTCCGTATGACATGCCTTCTGTGCGCACGTCATTGTTCTTGATGTCGGAGATATACGCCATGTCATCCCCGACTTCGAAGTAGACCTTGTCCGGTCCGAAGAACACTTCCTCGAAGACTTCCGCCACCTTGGCTTCAACCGCTTCAGGAGAATACCCAGCCTCGACGAACACATTTCTGTACTGGCGGGTCTCAAATGCTCCTTTATCTGCCGGGGGAAGTTTCTTTGGCCCAGCGAGGACGCTGCCGCAAGCAAGCATGACGGCAGCAGTCATTATCATAAGTCTTTTCATAGCTTATCTGAACATTATCCAATCAATTTCAACATCGGTTCCGAAAAGGAGCTCCACCTGCAGATCCTGCAGATGCTTTACCTTGAACGGTGCACGATACACCAGTTCAATCCATTCTGATGAAAGCGGAAGACCATACTGATAAGTCTCACCTACGGTTATCGCAAGTTTACCGCCCTGAGGAGATTTTACACGTATAACAAACTGCACTGGGTGCTTCTTTCCGAAATCTAGATCATTGAAGCAGACCTTGTCGCCAGCCTTTGCAAACACTGTCTTCCATCCCTTGAACGGATCCGACGGATCCAGATACTCTATTGAGGCGCCCTCGATGCTGCTGTAGCGGTCTATTTCCACTTTCGATGAAGCCAGTACCGGTCCTACGCCGCGGAGAGTAGGGATTACCTCCTGGATCGTTCCGTCTTCATTGAAGAACAACTTGTCTATGCGCGCAGAGCGGTTCTTGTCGAAATCCGGAGAATAGTCATTATGATGATAGAACAGGTACCACTGGCCCTTATACTTCACAATTGAATGGTGGTTGGTCCAGCAGCCTGTCGGAGATTCCTTCATTATCAGTCCCTTGTACTCGAACGGTCCGAGAGGGCTGTCACTCATGGCATAGGCAAGAGTCTCTGTGTTTTCTCTCACCCAAGGATACGTGAGATAGTACTTGCCTTTATGCTTGAAGACAAACGGGCCTTCCTTAAAGCCTTCCGGAAGCGGTGTGTCCAGACGCTGAGGCTCGCCGTCGAGTTCAATCATATTGTCCTTCAGCCTGCATCCGGACAGGCCCATTCCCGACCAATATATATAAGAAGTGCCGTCATCATCGATGAGCACGCATGGGTCGATTCCGAATACGCCTTTGATTGGCTCGGCCTCAGGAGTGAACGGGCCATATGGCTTGTCTGCAACTGCCACTCCGATGCCGAAGCCATAGCCTGAGGCCGGTGCGTCAGGAAAATAGAAATAATACTTTCCATTCTTGCAGACGCAGTCGGGAGCCCACATTGCATACGCATCCGGTTTACCCCAAGGCACATCCTCCTGCCTGAGGATGACTCCATGGTCTGTCCATGTGGTCAGGTCTTCCGAAGAGAACACGTGATAGTCCGGCATACTGAACCAAGCCGAGCCATCGGTATGGGTGATGACGCTCGGAATATCATGGGAAGGATACATGTATATCTTTCCTTCAAAAACTCTGGCCGTAGGATCTGCAGTGAACTGATCCGTGATTATAGGATTGGTTCCGGTAACCATGCTGTTCTCCTGAGCCCTGACAAAAGCTGCAAGACCCAAAAGCACAGAGAACAAGAATACTCTTTTCATTTATCAATCATTTAAGTTTATCATCAAGCCAAGTAACTCTGTCGGCGAAGAAGTCATGGACATACTCCACTTCTTTTTCCCACGAACCGAGGTTTATGAGGGCGACGCTGACATGCCACCCGAAGATCTGCCATCTTTCGAAATTCCTGACCTGGACTTCCTTCAGGTTATCAGAAACGGCCTTCATTCTATCCTTGAATGCCGGAATCAAAGGTTTAAGGGCCTCCCACTCCTGACGCACGGCATCCACGAAATACTCATCCTCGAAAAGGCGTCCGAAATATTTCCATTTACTCCAGATCTCCTTATACCTGTCCGGCTGTGTCGGAAGTCCGGCCCACCCTGCATATTCATCATCCCTGTGAGCGATGCCCATGCTCCACTCCGCATCCCACACGGGAGCAATCTGCAGCTTGGAGCTGCGTGACGGAAGGACATAATACATGTTCGGCTCCAGGTTGGCTGTCAGTTCCATGATCAGGTACCACTTCGCGAATGTCTGAACATCAACGTATTTCCTATATCCCTTTGCAGGATCCTTGAAATCGTCTCCGTATAGAGCCGTTTCAAAATCGTTCATGAAACCTCTGATGAAGTTATAGCTGGCATCGCCAGAGGCGATTTCACCATCCTCAGGATCCGGATACTTGAAGGTATACCAATACTCACGGCGGTCTGTCATGAAGTTCACAGGCTCTTCCCAGAAGTAGTTGTCGTTCTCGAAAAGAAAGCCGTCATCCGCTATATCCACACGGTTCTTCTTCTTTTCCACCTGATCAGTAAGGACATACACACCGAGATACTCACCGTTCACGTACAGTTCCACATGGCGGTAATGTATAGGGTAAGGCAACCCCACAGTCTTGGCCAGCTCGCACATATAAGCCGTTCTCATCAGAGACTTGTCGCAGTATTCTGCCAGAAGCACCCAGTCCTTGTTCGGTGCAAACCCCAGCAAGCCCTGCTTCTCGTCAAACTTTATCTTGTAAGGCTTCTTGTCATATCCCCATGTAGCATTACCACGTCCTTTGGCACGGCCGGATACTTCCAGCACAGTCTGTCCACCATCGCTGACAGTCACAGAAATGTTTTTATATTCGTCCTTGCTGTCGATAATCTGACCGTCCTGCACATCAATGCGGATTACCGGGACACCGACCGGTACAGGATCAGGAACTGGCTCGGGTTCGGGCTCCGGCTCTGGCTTTGGAGTCGGCTGCTGAGTCTGACCGCCGGATGGTTCATCATTGACATAGCCATAATCCATTGGATCACAGGCCGTCGACAGCGCCATGACAGCTGCAGACGCCACGATTATGCGACGTAAGTTCATAATGATGACAGATTAATATGTGTAAGGCATTACATTCAGAGCTGAATCAGCTGATGATCCACCATACATGAGCTCATAGTCACCATGAAGCGGATTCATATCCTGGGCAGCCTCATCCCACCAGAGGAAAGTCTCGTCAGTCAGCGGTATCTCGACATTTACCGTCTTGCCTGGAGCTACCGTAACTCTCTGGAATCCTCTGAGAGTCTTGATAGGACCAGCCGGGTCATCAGGTCTTCTGAGATAAAGCTGCACGACCTCATCACCCGCCACAGAGCCAGCGTTCTTTACAGGTATTACAAGCTTGCCGTCCTTTACTGACGCCTTGCCATATTCGAAGGTTGTATAACTGAGACCATGGCCGAACGGGAAGAGAGGCTCACCGCGGAAATATCTGTATGTATGTCCCTCCATATCATAGTTCTCGAAATGAGGAAGCTGGTCAACCGACTTGTAGAATGTCAAAGGAAGCTTTCCCGAAGGATTTACCTTTCCGAAAAGGACATCAGCAATGGCAGTACCTCCCATCTGGCCTGGATACCATGCCTGAAGGATAGCGTCGCAGTTTTCGCTTTCTGGAACAAGACCCACCGCACTTCCTGAGAAGTTCACGAGAACGACCTTCTTGCCGTCATTGTGAAGAGCCTCGATAAGATCTCTCTGCACTCGAGGCAGCTCGATGCTTGTCCTGTCTCCGCCACTGAAGCCAGGCACCTGCACAGGCATCTCCTCTCCTTCAAACTCAGGAGAAATACCTCCGGCAAATATCACGATGTCAACATCCTGAAGCTCATACAGAACGCTCTTCACATCAAGAGCCGGCTCGAAGTTGCTTCTAAGCTTCTGCTGTCTCTCGGCATACTGCTTGAGGGTGTTTGTATCGATAGCATAACTTGCTGCAAGGGCATCGATTTCTTCTTCAGTCATGTCCACATATTTTGCGAACGGATGATTTGGATTCGGCATCGGACGATGCTCATAGCCGAGAATACCGCAGCCTCGGATATATTTTACATTCGGATCGTACTCGCGCACAGCCTCAAGAAGGGTGATCGTCTCCTTCGGTATAGGATTGTAGTTACCCCACATCATATCCTCATCGTCAGCATTCGGTCCCACGACAGCAATCCTGCTTCCAGCCTGAAGCGGAAGCACACCGTTGTTCTGAAGGAGGGTCATGGTTTCATACGCCATCTTAAGCGCCAACGCCTTATGCTCTTCTCCTTCTACTATATCATCCGAAAGGTGATCCCAAAGAGACACTCCGTCCATCTCGCCGAGCCTGAATCTTGCGAGAAGAAGACGACGAAGATTCACATCGATCTCCTCTTCAGTTATCAGGCCTCTCTCTACAGCCTCCGGAAGGTATGCAAACGACTCACCGCATTCTGTGTCCATACCTGCCTTCACAGCAATTGCAGCAGCTGTCGCAGCATCAGGACAGTATCCGTGTCTGCCTGGCTCGTAGAAATCAGGCAGTGCCCAGCAGTCCGAAGTGATTATGCCCTTATATCCCCATTCCCCACGAAGGATCTCGTTTATCAGTCTGTCGCTTGCTCCGGCAGGAACGCCATCCACGCGGTTATATGCAGTCATGACCTCCTCAACGCCGGCTTTTACAACAAGGTCCTTGAAAGCAGGAAGATAAGTCTCGCGAAGGTCGCGTTCGCTTACCGACACGTCAAACGAATGTCTGTTTGATTCCGGTCCTGAGTGCACTGCATAATGCTTGGCGCAGGCATGTGCCTTGCGTATCGGCAATGAATCGTCACCCTGAAGTCCTTTGACAACAGAGACTCCGAGCACGCCCATAAGATAAGGGTCCTCTCCATATGTCTCCATTCCTCTTCCCCAACGCGGATCGCGGAAGATGTTGATGTTCGGAGTCCAGAATGTAAGTCCCTGATATCTTTCCAGATCACCTGCCTGATCAGCCATGCGATGCTTTACACGCGCCTCGTCACTTACAGCGGTGAACACCTCATACAGAAGCTCGTCATCGAAAGATGCTGCCATACCGATGGCCTGAGGGAAGACTGTGGCTGAACCATTGCGTGCTACTCCGTGCAGGGCCTCATTCCACCAGTCATACTTCTTGATGCCAAGACGAGGCACCGCAGCCGACGAGTTCATCATCAGCGAGACCTTTTCCTCAAGTGTAAGTTCTGCAAGAAGAGAGTCGGTACGCTGTTCGAAAGTTCCGACAAGACTGTCCACATACTCAACATCATAGGACGGAGCTTCTGATTTTTTTGAATTACCGTCACCACATGCCGCCATAAGGCAGACAACAAGAATAAAGGCAAGTTTTTTCATAATATAAGATTTTCAGACATTACTACAATCTGTCAAGATGGCAGAAGATAAGATTTCCATCCGAATCACGCAGGTGCATGGCGCCACCCTGGCACCATCGGAAATACTTACACTTTGCGCAGGCATCCTTGTACATCCATGTACGGTCACGATAAGGCTTGAACCGCGTCTTCCACACCTTCATGAAATCATCACCGTCATATATGTTTCCCTGGGTATAGTCAGAGCGTATGCTTGCACATGCGGATATGCTGCCGTCTGCGAGGATTGACCCTACTGTGACTCCCGCCTGACATGTGAAGAAATGGTCACGCACGTCACCTTCATAGTCTCCAAGAAATCCTTCGCATGCATACTCGGCATTGATGAGCCCTTCTTTTCTTATCTCCTTGATAAAGAGCATCAACCTGCGGAACTCTTCCCTATCCATCTGAAGTTCCGGATATTCAAGCGCTCTTCCTACCGGAAAAATGGTAAACAGTCTCCAGCGCTTCACTCCCGATCCGACAAGCACCTCCTTCAGTTCCTGCAACTGTTCCAGACTCCTCTTATTCACACAGGTCACGACGTCAAACGCCACCGCATCGGTCGGCTTCAATGCAGAAAAGCCAAGGCAGGGACGTGACTGCATGGCGGCCTGATTGAACCTGCACACCATAGAAATTGCATCGACCGCCCTTTCATATGCACCCTTGCGACCTCTCATCCAGTCATGCACCTCTCCTATTCCGTCCAGGCTTATCGTCATGCCGTGGATTCCTGCCTTGAGCAGGCTCCTGAACCTGTCTTCGGTCAGCAGCCATCCGTTGGTGACGATTCCCCATGCTATCCCCATATCATAGATAGCTCTGCCACATTCCTCCAGATCCTTTCTCACCAAAGGCTCACCTCCGGTTATGTTTACTGTAAGGCGGGACACGTCCGACTCCCTCTTGATGCTCTCAAGAACCTTCCTGAAATCCTCAAAAGGCATATCCTTTATATGAGAATCCACCTTGCAGTCGCTGCCGCAATGTATACATGCAAAATTGCATCTTTGAGTGCATTCCCAGAACAATTGAGACAAAGGATAGCCAGAAGTCTGTATTTTATACATGCTTCTGGCTATTTCCATTGCTAATTTCTTTCTGATGCCCATCAATCCTTCTTTTTTAATGTTGCTTCAAACTTAAGTTCATAGGCTCCATTGTACCAGCTGTCGTCACCCTTCTTGACCTGTGTCATCTGAAGACCTTCCATTACCTTCTCCTCAAACGAGCCGTTCTTCTCGCCGTCCACATCCGTCAAGGTCACAGTCACGTCCGACGACTTGTCAAATAGTCCTGTCTTCCTTTGCACCATTCCTGATGAATCAGTATATAGGGTATCAGTATAATCCAGCTTTCTATAGTGATTGCCAGCACCATCAGTCCAACTGAAATAGGCATCAACCACTGCGCGGATTCCCTCTACAGGCTCGCCTTCTTCGTCTGTAACCGTTCCCTTTACGGTAAAATCCGCATGAGGCTGACCATACATACACACCATTCCCCCGCCAATCACATCACACGATCCAAACCCAAGCAGCGACAAGATGCCGCCAAAAAGCATTCTGAAAAAGTTCTTCATACCACTAATATCTATACGTCCTCAAATATAGCTATAATTTTTCATAAAAAAAAGGCAGCTCGATCGAGCTGCCTTGGCTATTAATACTCCTCTTCATTCCAGAATGCGATTATATGCATTCTACGTACGTAGGATAGCGATTCTTAGGTAATTTGGTAACTTTCTTGGTAGGTAAAAGTTGCATCAAATGCGACAGAATGTGACTACTCTCATAGTTGTCAACAAAGATACAACATTTCTGCAAAATCCTTTAATTGCTTCATTGAAGTTTAGCACAACCGTATCGTTATATCAATTTCAGTAACTCTTGTGGTAGAGTTGTAAGCTTCCCCTTTTTGTACCCCTCCCTGTTAGCAATCAATCTATAGTACAGGAGATTTTGTCATCATTCTAAATCTCTATATTGCAATTGGATTATTTTTACTTTCGTCTATGCAAATATAGCATTTCCGGATTAACATCAAGGACAATCTATGAATTCTTGGCAATTACCTAGAGCTTTTTCTTGCAAGAAATGCTTCGTAGTGTGTGGTTTTCATAAATTCTACAATATCTTCTCTGAAATAGTAATATTTGTTATTGATTTGTGAATGCCATTTTTGCTGGCGGAGTCCATACTTTTACGCATTTCGCGGATATCCTTACGTAATCCTTTAATGTACTTAAGGATGTTTGCGATGTTTTGATCTCTGTCTTCCATGGAGCATTTCATTAAGATCTTCATGCTGACCATACAGGCTTGACATATCTTTGATTTCTTTGCCGTGGAACATTTTCTGAATATCTTTGAGGCTCTTGCGTCCTGCCTGATCGTTATCGATGGAACAGACAGGATGCATTGATTGATGAAGTTTATCCTAAGAGACAGGAATTATTACATCTGAGCAAATATATAGCCACCCCAAAAAAGACAATCGGCAATATTTTGGTTTATTGCCGATTGTTCCCTATATTTGAGCAAAATTAAGACAGATGACAGGAGTTGACACATTAATACTTGAACTCGCATCAAAACAAGATACTTTCACACTGAAAGAAGCATATCAATGTTGCCTTGTCTCCTTAGATGCAGAAAAGACTAAGATAAGGAAAAGACTAAGTGCGCTTGTTGGTAGTGGACAGTTAGTTCGTAAAGGAAGTGGAACATATGCTTTGTCGGACAAGCCAGTTTTTCGTCCTCAGGTAAGCAATGAGGTAAAGGAATTGTATGAATCCATTAAGCTGGATTATCCTTTTACTAAGGTATGTGTATATGAAGGTCCATGGATTTCACCATTGTTGCACCACTTGGCTTCTAATCAGACAATATATGTTGAAGTTGAAAAGGATGCGTCGGAGTTTGTATTTGACTACTTGAAGGCTGATGGAGTCAAGGCTTTTTATAAGCCTAACCAGGATATGGTCTACAGGTATATCAATTTGGATGAGAGGAATGTATTCGTTAAAAATCTTGTCTCAGAGGCTCCTCTGCAAAAGATTCAAGGCATCCTTGTTTCTACATTAGAAAAAATCCTTGTTGATATTTACTGTGATCAAGACTTCAGTTATTTGCAAGGTAGCGAATATGAAAGGATTGCTGAGAATGCTATGACTATCTTCAATATCAATAAAACTAAACTATTAAGATACGCAAAAAGGCGTGGCGTAAAAGAGGAACTTGAAAAAATCTACAATGAACTATGATATCTAAAGAATGCTTCACCTCGCAGTGGATCGAAGACATATCTGCAAAACTGGAATATAATGACAAGAACCTGATAGAAAAGGTAATAAGGGCTCTATCTCTTTTAGAGATGCTGGTTCGGTCAGGATGCCCTCTGACGTT
>JAZOPY010000042.1:0-18115 GCA_045655825.1 Candidatus Cryptobacteroides sp.
CTTGATAGCACCGTTTCCACCAGCTGCCTGAGCAACGTATACATACTCGCTGTCCATTGTCATGTTTCTGTCCTGTCCACCGCCGAATGGAACTGCTGCATTCCATACGAGAGTTGCAAACTCCTTGGCAACCTCCTCAGCGGCAGCCTGAGCTACAGTCACGGTCTTGAGGACTTCCTCAGTACCCTTGCGCATGAATGTAACATCAGCCGAACGAACTTCAGCCTCTGTATTTGCCTCAGCAGCAAAAACAAGCTCGAAAGCAGACTTTGTCTCTACCTGAGCAAGCCATGCTGCAGATACCACAACATCGAACTCAATGTTTGAAACACCCTTGATGACAACCTGACCGCCTTCAGCTGGGATAACCTCATCCACTTCCTCAACAGTAAATGTCTCAGTCTCTGAAGAGAACACAACCTTCTTGATTGAAGTCTTGCCCTCGCCATTATCAGCGAACACAAGCATCTGGGCACCAGCTGCGATGTTTGAAACCTTGATTACCTTTGCCTCAACAACAGCCTCGCAAGCAACTGCAAGCACGTCTACAACTGTTGTAGCGTTAGCGCCTTTCACCTCGTATGGAATCTCTACAGAAGTCTGTCCGTCAATGACACCTACCTTAGTGTCGATAACGAGCTCGAACTTCACAGCGAGAGGGAGCGTGAATGAATCACCAGCCTTACCGTCCTCACCGATGAAGTAGAATGTCACTGTACCCTCATCCTCATTTACTACAACTGAGTCGAAGATTGATTTTCCTGTAAGAGCTCCGATGAACTGAGGCTCCTGGCCAGGATATGTAACATAAAGATTTCCGTCAACGCTTGTGAATACAGGAGCCTCCTCATAAACTGCAGGACCCTGCTCGCCGTTGATGAACCAGTAGAGAATGCCGTCAATCTCCTTTACAGTGATTGTAGGAGTCACACCGTCCTGACCTGCCGCACCTGCAGATCCGGCTGCACCGGTCTCACCAGTCTCACCCTTGTCACCCTTCGCACCATTCTTGATTACGATAGATGAACCGTCAGAGAAAGTGATTGTGTAACCTGTCTCATCTTCGAGAGCAACTACTGTCTCAATGTACTTTCCGCTCTTGAGAGCCTCTGCGAGGGTCTTCATTGCAGTTACATTAAGCTCGAGAGTTGCGAGATCCTCCTCAACCTTGGTGAGGCGGTCGTCAAGATTGTCGATCTGCTCCTTGATAGCAGTATCGTCATACGCCTCTGGAGTACATGCAGCAAGTGCAAGACCCATCATAAGCGCGAAAAATAACTTTTTCATGTTCTGAAATGTTTTGATTATTAGATTATTATATAATTTTTTCAGTTTAGTGTGGTGTGCTGTGGTGCAAATCACGCGGCAAATATAGCAATTAAAACAATACTCACTCCGTTTTTCGCAATAATTTTATTTCAAAAGCATTGATTTCTAAAGCCCATACCTGGATATGATCTCACGGGAAAGGGTGACAGGGCATACCGGTTCATTATATGCTATAGGGTCATCGGAAGCCGCCCATGACTTCTCGAACTCAGTCAGACGCTCAAAGAATGCCGTCTGGTCATATTCGCGACCTTCTTCTATACATGAAAGTATCTCTGATATGTACATTTGCCAGCGAGGAGTGCAATACGACTTCACAAGTCCGCTCCACAGCCTTGTCGCATAGTCAAGCAGAGTCCTCGAATCCCCCCAAATGGTGATGATGGTTCGCGCATTGCGACGATAATATGCCGCCTCCTCTTCAGAATCGCCCCAAGCAGAAGCATCTTCCAGCCAGCGCTTCAGGCTGAGCTGCGGGTCGCATGCAGCCAGGGCGTCAAGATCCTCCAGCAGCTGCAGCATCTGACCGGCAACCTCTCTGGCTTCATCTATATCCGAAGCCCTGTATGTCGCTGTAAACTTATCACGAAGCACGGCAAAATGGTTACCCAGCGCCTGGGTTCCTAGGTTTACCACATCTGAATAATAAGTATCACGGTCGGAAGACACCTCAAGCAGTTCCTTCCAAGCCCTGATCAAAGTTGCATTGTCATATCTCGTGTTATGTATCGAGGTCCAGCTCCAATATCCTTCAAGACAAGGACGGGCGCATGTCAGAGGGGTCTGGCTTGAGAATGAACCGGCAATATAGATGCTGTCCGTCAGTGTCTTCCATACATTTTCGGCATGCGGATCAGAAATTCCCGTTCTTCGGGCCGCCAAGGTTCGGACCCACTCATCATCTGAGATTCCAGAATCCCAGGCCTTGTCAAAGACGAACTCATACATGAACTGGTTTATGCCGAATCCCTCAAGAGTGGATCCCACTCCACAGAAATTGGAGCCACCACGTTCTATAGCATCATCAATGCGTTCGGAAGCCTGATGGAAATTGCCTGCCAGACGAATATTACCGCCGAAATTTCCAAGATAACAAAGGATATAAGGCTGTCCATAAAACTTATCCGTAACTGTCCATACTGGGGTGTGCTCCAGATAATAATCCAGAATGACGACCTTTCCCTGAGGGATCGCCTGAAGATAAGCCTTGACATTCTCCGGAGTCCAATGCTCACGGTCATAATAGAACATCCATCCCATCTGAAGCCACACAGCCTCAGGGTCTACCGAAGCCATTGATTCATAAGCACAGCGGGAGATTTCAGCAAGTGTCTCCGGGTCCCATGAAGGAGCGTCCACCTCATTGAAAAGATCCACACCATAAATATGGTCAGTTCCGAACATCTTTTCCTGCTCGGTCATGTATTCACGCTGGATCTGGGCATAAAGCGGGTCCATAGGTGCAAGGAAATGACAGAGATTCTCAGAAGGGAAAGTACCCCAGAAAGGTATGTCCGTGATCTGGGCCTGAGGATAAATCTCCTTCAACTGCTCGGGCACATGCCCTCCGAAAGCCTGCAGCACCGGACGCATGCCCAGATCCCTTTCACGCTGAAGTATCTTCTTCTGTAGTTTCGCCTGTGAATCGATCCATGTCTGTGGAAGCGGACCGCCGTAATGATCTATGTTGCACATGCGGTGCCATGCAAGGTGCGCCGGACCGGTGAAATAGGAACGTATCTCATCATCCGAAAGACCATGCTTGCGCCATACCTTCTGCCAGACTGCCTCCTGACCGGTATTTGCAAGCGGCATGTTTATACCGTTGAGCGCCATCCAGTCGATCAGACGCTCCCAATCCTCCCATTTCCACCAAGGCATGGTGTATCCGAAGGTACAGTAGTTGAGGAAAAACCTGTCCTTCACCTTTGCCTCAACGCGCACCGGCGCCTCCACAACAGGCATATCTGCGGGATATTGCACAGGTTCAAAAGCATACCACGACACCGTCACTCCGCAATAGTTCTTCAGATAGTGGTTGAGACCTGTCGCCATGGAAATGGCGTTATTTCCTTCTATCACCAGCTTTGAACCTCTTGAATATAGGGTAAACACGTCGGTTGTGTCATCAGTCTGTCTAAAGTCGATCCTGGAAGCATAAGAAGGCGCTATTCTTCGTGTCAGTTCCTTCGCCTGACGCTCCGCCTCAGTTCCTCTGGACAGGTGACAACCGAAACATAAATTGACTGTAAATAAAGCAATGAGAGCAAATAAAATCTTGTATTTCATAGAAACAAGCATAAAGTTCTTATCTTTGCAAACTGTGGTGTACTGTGGTAACGACTTGCAAATATAATAAGATTATGAAAATAGGAGTAGATCTTGGCGGAACAAACGTAAGGGCCGCCCTTGTGGACGGCACGACCGTAATAAGAAAGGAAAAGGCTTCATGCCCGGCAAAAGGCACTCAGGAGGAGGTAATCGAGGCAATTGCAGCACTCATCGAGCCTCTTGTCTGTGAAGAAGTTACGTCAATCGGAGTTGGAGTACCGTCTGTAGTGGACACAACCCGAGGCATAGTATATAATGTGGCCAACATCCCTTCATGGCAGGAAGTACACCTGAAGGACATCCTCGAGGAAAGATTTGGTATTCCAGTCCATATAAACAATGACGCGAACTGTTTTGCCCTCGGCGAGAGCCGTTTCGGCCAGGGATGCGGCTACAAGGACGTCGTGGGCGTGACCCTCGGCACAGGAGTAGGATCAGGAATCATAATCGGCGGTCACCTCTATGAAGGCCGCAACGCCGGAGCAGGCGAAATCGGCTGCCTGAGCTACCTTGACAAGGATTATGAAAGCTATTGCAGCACTCCTTTCTTTGTAGCACACAACACTTCAGGTGCAGAGCTCGCAGCCAGAGCACAGGCCGGAGACGCCCTCGCCCAGTCTCTCTGGGATGAGTTCGGACATCACCTCGGCGAACTTGTAAAGGCCGTGCTCTTTGCATACGATCCCGAAGCCATCATCTTCGGAGGAGGAATCGCCGCAGGTCATCCATATTTTGCAAAGGCCATGCACGAAACCGTGCAGACATTTCCATACGAGACAGCAAAGGATGTAAAGATCCTTTTCAGCGAAGACGGCGACATGGGACTTTACGGAGCATCAGTACTTGACGAAAAATAAAATCAATATGAAATATAACAGATTAATCGCTGTTACAGTTGCTTTGGCAACTCTGACAAGCTTTGCCGCATCGGCAGCACAGGACAAGGACATTCTTCTGAGCGAAGACTGGAGCATCTACCCCGACTCCTCACCTAACACCGTATACACGGCAGACGTACCATGCACTGTAATGGGCGCACTGACCGCAAACGGGCTATATGAGGACGCGCTTGTAGACATGAACTACAGGAACATCGACCGCACTCAGTTCGAGCAGCCATGGTGGTATGTGAAGGAATTTACTCTTGAGGCACTCAAGGAAGGACAGTACGCCGAGCTTGCATTTGACGGCATCAGTTACCGCGCTGACGTATGGCTCAACGGCACCCAGATAGCTTCTGCAGACGAGTTCTACGGTCCGTTCCGTCAGTTCTCCTTTGACGTCACAGACATCCTTAAGGAAAACAACAAGCTTTCAGTAAAGGTATACAGATGGCAGCCAGGAGAATTCAATATAGGTTTCGTTGACTGGAATCCAAGACCTGCAGACGAGAGCATGGGTATATTCCGCCCTGTATGGATCCGCTACAGCGATGCTGTATCCATCAAGAATCCTGTAATTACTTCTAAAGTAGATACAGTAGAGCTTGACGAGGCATGGCTCACAGTGGAAACCACTCTCTGCAACAACTCTGATGCTGAGGTAAGCGGCAAGCTCGTGGGTAAGTTCGACGGCAAGAAGTTCACATACCCTGTAACTTTGGCTGCAGGAGAAAAAAAGACAGTGAAGGTCACCTCAGAAGATGCAAAGGCGCTCTACATGAAGAATCCACGCCTGTGGTGGTGCCATAACCTAGGCACTCCTGAGATGTATGACATGGAACTTTCATTCGTTATAGGAAAGAAAGTATCGGACTCACAGTCTATAGACTTCGGAGTAAGGCAGATTGACTCATATATCAACGATACAAAGGGAAGACAGTTCGTCCTCAACGGAAAGAATGTCCTCATCAAGGGCGCAGGCTGGACTGACGACATATTCCTGCGCAACCCGGATGAAAGAAACCTGACCGAGGTAAGTTATGTAAAGCACATGAACCTCAACACCATCCGTTTCGAGAACGTATGGGGTACATCACAGAACATCTACGACATCTGTGACAAGCTCGGAGTATTCGCGCTTGTGGGATGGAGCTGCCAGTGGGAATGGGAGGTCTATACAGGCAAGCCAAACGACAGAAACGGCTGCATTTCTACTGAAGATGAGATGAACCTCATCGCCGAATCATTCGAGAACCAGGTGCTCTGGCTTCGCAACCACCCTTCAATCATCGGATGGTATGCGGCAAGCGACATGCTCCCACGTCCAGAACTGGAGCAGAAATACCTCGATGTGCTTGACAAGATCGACACAACAAGGCCATACATGGTGCATGCAGGTTCTGCAACAAGTCCTCTCAGCGGCCCAGCAGGCATGAAGATGTGGGGACCATACGAGTGGCAGGCTCCATATTACTGGTACAGCGAAGAGGCTAAGGGCAATGCGACAGGATTCAACACCGAGATCGGTATCGGAGCGCAGTTCCCGGTAAAGGAGACCATCCTCAAGATGATTCCGGAGGACCAGCTCTGGCCTGTGGGTGAAGCATACGACTATCATACGACCACATCACGTGATGCGCTCCATGACCTGAGCGAACTGAAGACTGTCATTGAAAAGCGCATGGGCGGTGCTGAAAACCTCGATGAATTCATCCGCAAAGCACATTTCATCGACTATGAAGGCACCAGAGCCATGATCGAGGCACATAGAGTGAATGTCCCACGCTCTACCGGCGTCATTCAGTGGATGCTCAACTCGGCATGGCCGTCACTCTACTGGCAGATGTACGACTGGTATCTTGTTCCTGCTTCTTCATTCTGGTCAGTAAGAAAGGGATGCGCTCCTCAACAGCTCATATATAATTATGCTGACAACTATATCTATGGAGTAAATGACGAGAAGGCTGATGTCAGACTCATAGCAAACCTGAAGGCATACGGTCTTGACGGAAAGCTGCTTTGTGATGCTGACGCTGACGCTGATATGTCTGCAGGAAGTTCTACGAAGTTATTTGAGGTGCTTCCAAAAGGCAAGGATATCAATGACGTGATGTTTATATTCCTGACTCTGGAAGACAATAAGGGCAACGTAGTGTCAAGGAATGAGTATGTCATTGCAGAAGTTATGGACAAGCATGACTGGAGCAAATACAGATGGTGGAGAACCCAGATGGAAAGCTATGCAGACTTCTCTGCACTTGACACTCTGGCACCTGCGGATATTGCTGTATCTGTGAAAGGAAATAAAGTGACACTTGAAAACAAGTCAGATGTGGTCGCATTCTTCGTAAGAATGGACCTCAAGGATGCTTCAGGTGAGATTGTTCCTGGATTCTGGTCAGACAACCTCGTGACCCTGCAGCCTCGCCAGACTCTTACATTCACATGCAAGAGAGAGGACAGTACGACACTGACGGTTTCCGGCTGGAACGTAAAGGAGAAGAAAATTGACATTTTATAAAAATATACATTGGGCACAGGCCCTTGACGAAAAAAATGTATATTTGTAAGAGAAAATTAAAAAGAGAACTATGAAACAGATTGTAAAGATTTTTATCGCTGCAGCAGTGGCACTTTTCGCAGCTGAAGCAACAGCAGACGCACAGCTTCTGAAGAACCTTCTCAACAAGGCAACAGGTTCGACTACAACAGAACAGACTACTACAAGCGTAGCAACATCAAACGGCCAGACCGCAGGAGTAGCTCTCAAGGCTCTTCTGGCACAGTACAAGGCTGACGGCAGAAAGCTTGATATGGGCAACATCAACAATCTCCTCAACCTCACTGCTCTTGCAAACAGCGTGAAGGACCTCAAAGGCCAGTCAAGCAAGGGTACGTTCTATAAGGATTTTGTAAAAGGTCTCATCAGCGGATCGGGCAACCTCGTGAACAACACTAATTCAACTTCTGTGATGAGCGGCATCACAAACCTTGTAAACAACGTAGACCTCTCAGGACTGACAGAGAAGGCTGAGAACACTGCTTCTAGCGCTACTTCAGCTCTTGCAAGCGCTCTTTCAGGTGCTTCAGACAAAGCCAATACAGCTGTCGAGAATGCATCTCAGATTGCAAGTTCAGTTTCAAGTATCCTGAACCTCTTCAAGTAAGATACCTTCAGGATAGAAAAAAAAGGGTAGGCCGTGCAGGTCTACCCTTTTGTCGTATATGCGTAATGTTATTTTACGTCTGTCGCCTCAATTACAACAACAGTCTCAGCACCATTGAGAGTTACTGTCAGGTCTTTTGTCTGAGCGCTGCCGCCATTGTTGATAATGTAGTTGACTACCGTGCCATTCAACGAAGCATCAAAGTTGTGGTAGTACACATAGTAATCGCCTTCTTCCTTATCCCACTCAGCCTTTGTTCCTGGCCAGGCAGCTGTAAGGGTTGATGAAGCATCCCATGCATAAATATATTTGTCATACCAGTCAATAGCCTTATTCACCTTGACAACAAGCTTACATGCAGTCAGCACTGGCTCATCAACCTCAGGAAGTTCAACTTCTGTATCGTCCTGGCTGAAGTTAAGGTCATTGTCTGCCACCCAGTCTGAAATCTCCGGAGTGAAAGAAGTGTAGATGCTCTCAGGAGAAACTGTAACTGTAGCTGTGCTTACCTTTCCAGAAGCGAAGGTCACATCCTCAGTAAGAATAAAAGTATACTGCTTTCCTGAAGTTGTAGTGAGAGCAAGCTTAGGAGATGCTGTCTGAGGAGCTACGATGAGCTGCCATGTATTCTCTCCACTCTTGTAAGCCTTTATAGTTCCAGCTGAACCTGTTGCTGCGAGATCCGAATGATCTGCAGTGCTGAATGAAACCCCACCAAGGACATCTGTAAACCATACATTCTCCACTGCTTCCTTAAGCTGATTATCTACATTGACGACAATCTTGGAAAGAGCGTGCTTGAATGGAAGATTCACAGCCTCCTCTGTTGGCTTGGTTGTAGTCTGCGCAAGAAGAAGGTCTGAAGCAGCATAACCAACCTTTGTAGACTGGTCTGCATTCACCATGAATGACTGAACCGCCGCAAAGCCTTCCATAGTCTCGCTCGCAGGATACATTGCAGTTACAGTTGCCTCAAGGTCAGTATCCTCATACCATTCGTAAGGAGTTGCTGAAGTAAGCTGTCCTCCTGTATATGTGAAATGAGCATTATAAAGATAACACTCAGGATTGAAGATATTCACAGAGATCTGGTCTCCTTCCTCAAAAGATGTGTCAGTAGCTTTAGTGAACTGATAGAGCGATGCATTGAATCTGATAGCAAGTTTATCAGAAGGTACCTGCTGGTCCACTGGAGTCTTCTGACAGGCAGCGGCCAGTAAAAGACCTGCAGCCGCTGAAAGTAATGTTTTGATTTTCATTTATAGTTTAATTAGATTATTCATTCCATCCCTGAGCCTTCATCGGGAGTTCTACTCCATCCGGAGTCACAACCACTGCTCCGACTTCAGGCTTTGCAAGATGACCGATAATGTCGAATGTCTGGAAATCATGGCGGAACTTGTCATGCTTTCCGATAGGTATCGTAAACAGCAGTCTGTAATCCTCACCACCGTTAAGCGCTGCCGAAACAGGGTCTATATTCATTTCCTTTCCAAGATCGAAGGTCTTTCCTGCAAACGGAAGCTTGTCCACATATACTTTTGCTCCAAGACCACTGTCACGCACAAGTCTCTTGACCGCATCGGCAAGTCCTCGCGTCACAAGATATCCATGCGAAGGTATGATCTCGGCATCCTCCATGAGCTTGACTGTCTGGGAGTTGATCTGAGGCCTGAGATAAGCGCCTACGAGATTCTTGTAAGCATCCAGATCGGGCTGAGCCTTGGCATCGCCGCTCTCTTCAAACTTACGTTTCTCTCTTTCTAGAATCTGGAATCCGAGATATGCGGCACCAAGATTATCAGAAACACATATCAGATCCATGCTCTTTGCGGCAGGGCGACGCTTTGCATTAAGAAGCGAAGTCTCTCCGGCTGCAGAAACACTTATAGTAAGTCCGTTAGGTGACGGAACAAGGTCGAGGGATACGTTCTTATATCCATGCTCCTTAGCAGCAGCCACAACGCCTTCCCAAACTTCCTTAATCTGTGCAAAATCAAGCTTTGAAGAAATGCCGATTCTCACATCCATTGTACGTGGATGTGAGAATTCAGCATATAGTTCTCCAGTAACAGCAGTCACACACTTGTATCCCAAGTGTTTCAACGGAAAATATACAAGGTCGAAATCGATTCCTTCTATAAATACACGTGAATGAGTGCTGATATAACTCTTTGCCGAGGTCTCGAAACAGCATGTGGCACCTGGTTTATACGGGGTACCTTCATACAGTCTTGAGATAGCCTCTACTCTACCGAGATCTGAGAAATGTTCTGCCATTATTTCAGCTTCTTAAGGATGTTGCTGAGGTTGACCTCCTTAGAGATGATTGCGTGAAGATCCTCGATCTTGACGCGCTGCTGCTCCATTGTATCACGGTGACGGATGGTTACGCAGCGGTCGTTGAGTGAATCGTGGTCGATAGTCACGCAGAAAGGAGTACCGATGGCATCCTGACGACGGTATCTCTTACCGATCGAATCCTTCTCATCATACTGGCAGTTGAAATCGTACTTGAGATCGTCCATGATCTCACGAGCGAGCTCTGGGAGACCGTCCTTCTTGATGAGAGGAAGCACTGCAACCTTAACCGGTGCAAGCGGTGCAGGAATGCTGAGCACCACGCGGCTCTCGCCATTCTCGAGCTGCTCCTCCTTGTATGAGTGAGAGAGCACTGCGAGCACCATACGGTCAACTCCGATTGAAGTCTCGACTACGTAAGGAACATAGTTCTCACCGAGTTCAGGATCGAAGTACTGGATCTTCTTTCCTGAGAACTTCTGGTGGTTTCCGAGGTCGAAGTCTGTACGTGAGTGGATACCCTCAAGCTCCTTGAAGCCGAACGGGAAGCGGAATTCGATATCTGTAGCTGCGTTTGCATAGTGTGCAAGCTTGTCATGATCGTGGAAACGGTAGTTCTCATCACCCATTCCGAGAGCCTTGTGCCATGCCATACGGTTCTCCTTCCACTTTGCAAACCAGTCGAGCTCAGTACCTGGCTTGATGAAGAACTGCATCTCCATCTGCTCGAACTCCCTCATACGGAAGATGAACTGACGTGCAACGATCTCATTTCTGAACGCCTTACCGATCTGTGCGATACCGAAAGGAATCTTCATACGGCCGGTCTTCTGAACGTTAAGATAGTTCACGAAGATACCCTGTGCTGTCTCAGGACGGAGGTAGATCACGTTAGCGCCTTCTGTAACGCTACCCATCTGAGTGCTGAACATAAGGTTGAACTGACGTACTTCAGTCCAGTTCTTTGTTCCTGAAATAGGACATGCGATCTCGCAGTCGAGGATGATCTGACGAAGCTCATTGAGGTCATTTGCATTGAGAGCGTCAGCCATTCTCTGGCGTACCTCGTCGATCTTCTTCTGGTTGCGCAGGACGTTAGGGTTTGTAGCCTTGAACTGAGCCTCGTCGAATGCCTCGCCGAACTTTTTCTTGCCCTTCTCAACATCCTTCTCGATCTTCTCCTCCAGCTTTCCGATGTAGTCCTCGATGAGAACGTCAGCGCGATATCTCTTCTTTGAATCCTTGTTGTCGATGAGAGGGTCATTGAAAGCACCTACGTGTCCTGATGCCTCCCAAGTACGTGGATGCATGAAGATAGCTGCGTCAATACCCACGATGTTCTCGTGAAGTCTTGTCATAGCCTCCCACCAATACCTCTTGATGTTGTTCTTGAGCTCAGAACCAAGCTGACCATAGTCATAAACGGCTCCAAGACCGTCGTAAATCTCACTTGAAGGGAAAATAAAACCATACTCCTTGCAGTGAGCTACGAGAATTTTAAAAAGTTCTTCCTGTGTCATAATAGTATTATAATTTATTATTAATTTCTCTCAACGGGATCATCACGAAATCCCTCTCATACATCAGTTTATGCGGAACTGTAAGTTCCTCGCAATCAATATTATGATCGCCAAACAACAATATGTCTATATCTATCGGTCTTGAGGTATATACCCTCTCCCCTTTTTCGTTGTACTGAGGCTTTCCGGTCCTGCCCAGCCTCCTCTCGATATCCTTGCATATCTCAAGGATCATCAAGCCTTCCGCTTCAGGATTATATCCCTTCTTCATACGCAGTTCATAAAGCACCGCTGCATTGAGGAACTTATCTTCCGACTCGAATCCCCAAGGTTCTGTCTCAAGAAGCGAAGAAACACGCTTATAAGGCGTTCCTAGCTCTATATTGAGCAGAGATATCGCATCTTCTAAATTCCGTGCTCTGTCGCCCTGATTTGAGCCCAATGACAGGTAAAGCTCTACAGTTTCATAATCACTGGAATCTCCCGCCCCTTCAGACCTTCAGTCCTCGTCCAGACCAAGCTCCACAAGCGCCTCCTCACTCATCCTGCTCTTGTCCCAGATCGGTTCCCACACCAAGTCTATCTTAGCGCTTACAACTCCTGGTACATCCTCTACCGCTGTCTTTACCTGCTGTACAACATAGTCCGCCATAGGACAGTTCGGCGCAGTCAGAGTCATCTGAACATAAACCTCATGCTCCTCATCGACCTTAATTTCATAGATGAGGCCAAGGTCATAAACATTCACCGGTATCTCAGGATCATATACCTGCCTGAGTGCCCTGATAATATCTCTTTCTAAATTCATAGATTATTATTTGCTACTTCACGAATCTTTGCAATCATCGACACCAGACCATTTGCTCTTGTCGGCGAGAGATTCTCCTTAAGTCCTATCTTCTCTACCACAGAAAAGTCTGACGAAAGAATCTCCTGAGGAGTCCTGCCTGAATAGAGTCCTATCAGAAGGGATATGATTCCCTTTGTGATGATGGCATCACTATCAGCGTTGAAGATGAGTTTTCCATCTTCCACCTTATAGTCAAGCCAAACCCTGGACTGACATCCTTTGATGAGCCTGTCATCTGTCTTGGCCTCATCAGGATAATCCTTAAGAGACTTACCCAGCTCGATCAGATATTCATATTTATCCAGCCATTCCTCATACATCGAGAATTCCTCGACAATGGCATTTTCTGCTTCTACCAGTGTCATATTACATCAACATATCAATCGCCCTATTCAGGCACTTAACAAAATACTCTGCCTCTTCCATGGTATTGTAAGGAGCCACGGATACTCTCAGCATTCCTGTCACTCCAAATCTGTCCATTATCGGTTCGGCACACATCTGTCCGGATCTTACCGCAATACCCATCTTGTCAAGAATCAAAGCAAGATCCTCATGATGAACGCCATTGACAACGAAAGAGAAAAGAGATATCTTTTCCTCAGATGTTCCACGAGGAACACCAAACAATCTTATCCTCTCATCTGACAGGAAATAATCCAGAAGATAGTCTCTTATTTTATCGTTATATTCTATTAACTCACTATCATTCAATAAGTTAATAAATTCTATCGCGGGTTTTAAAGTTGCTGTAGAGGCAAAGTTCTGTGTACCGGCCTCAAACTTCATAGGAAGCGGAGCGTATGTAGTTTCTGCGAAAGTCACAGTGCCAACCATCTCTCCTCCACCCATATATGGCGGCATTGCTTCAAGCCATTTCTTCTTTCCGTAAAGCACTCCAGTACCTGTAGCTGCATACATCTTATGTCCGGAAAAAACATAGAAATCACAATCCAGATCCTGAACATCCACCTTTGAATGAACAATACCCTGGGCTCCATCCACAAGCACCGGAACACCTTCTGCATGGCATTTATCAATAATCTGCTTTACAGGATTAATGATTCCAAGAACATTGGAAATATGAGTGCAGGCAAGAATCCTGGTTTTCACAGTAATCAATTCATCAAGCATCTCCACCTTGAGATATCCATGATCATCAACCGGGAGAACCTTAAGAACCGCTCCTTTTCGCTTACACATCATCTGCCATGGAACTATGTTCGAATGATGTTCTGCCTCTGTAACGATCACTTCATCTCCCGCATTAACGAAGGCTTCTCCATAACAGAATGCGACCAGGTTTATTGCAGAGGTTGTTCCGCTTGTAAACACAATTTCCTCTCTGCATTCCGCATTGAGGAATTCCTTCACTGCATCCCTTGCATGTTCATACGCTTGTGTCGCCTCATCTGCCAGACGATGTACGGCCCTGTGGATATTCGCATTTGATTCAACACTTATACGATTCCATTCATCGATAACCGTCTGCACTCGCTGACTGGTGGCAGCATTGTCCAGATACACCAAATCCTTACCATACACCTTTCTGGAAAGCGCAGGAAACATTGAACGTATTTCATCAATTTTTGCCATATCTGTCATTATACACACGCGCATACACGCAATAAGCCTGCAAATTTAGCAATTTTACTATTTCTTTTATCGGATTTTGTCATAATTTTGCAAGAAGATCCCCGATCAGGTCGGGGATGACGTCATTGCCGGCTTGACCGGCAATCTGAAACTATAAAAAATTCAAACATAATGATAGACTACATCAAAGGCCATATCGAAGAACTCAGCCCTACAGAAATGACACTTGAGAACAACGGGATCGGATACAAGATCCTTATTTCTCTTCAGACATATGAAAGCCTGAACGGATCCAGGGACGCAAAAGTCTACATCCACCATTACCTCAGAGAGGATGAAGAACTATACTACGGATTTGCAACCAAGGACGAAAGGGAACTTTATAGACTTCTTATTGGAGTTTCAGGAATCGGTGCAGCTACAGCCAGAATGATGCTATCTTCACTCTCATGTGATGAAATAAGAAACGCCATTATAGCAGAAGACATAAACAAGATCAAGAGCATTAAAGGCATCGGACTCAAGAGCGCCCAAAGACTCATTCTTGAGCTCAAAGATAAAGTGGTCAGTGGAGGAGGAACAGATAACTCAGTATTGTTCAACCAGTCTACAAACAGCTCAACAGAAGAAGCTACAACAGCCCTGGTTCTACTGGGATTCACCAAGGCTAACGTAACAAAAGCGGTCAATGCTGTTCTAAAGGAAAAACCAAACGCAAGCCTAGAGGAGATCATAAAGCTGGCCTTGAAAAAACTATAGATTATTTGTAAATAAAAAAGTGTTCCACGTGGAACACTTTTTTTTATTTATCTACCGAAGTATACCAGCAAGACAGATATGTCAGAAGGTGAAACTCCAGATATCCTGGACGCCTGTGCAATAGTTCTAGGCGCATATTTCTTAAGTTTTTGCCTGCATTCAATAGAGAGACTCTCTACCCTATCAAAGTCAAATCCCTCTGGAATAGTAAGATTCTCAAGTCTCATTATCTTATCAGCCATCTGTTGTTCTCTCTGGATATAACCTTTATACTTGATTGATATCTCAGATGAATCCAGAATTTCTCTCTTATAATTAGACTGAATAGTTTCGTCCAGAGATGCTGAATCAAGTTCAGATACAGGGTATTCTGTATTATACTGTAAAACATAGGCAGCATCCTTATAAGAAATATCAGAAGAATAATTACCTATAAGATAATTATTTAATTGATCGTACTTATTGTACTTGATCAGGTCATGATAAGAATTTCCTTCCTTAATTACTGTACTTAATGGAGATTTAAATTCTTCCTCAATATTGATGTTAAATTTAGAAAATGTTCCACGTGGAACTAAATTATATAAATCATGAATATTAATCTGAGGTCTTGAAATCAAATCAGCTATTCTTCTTCTACTATCAATTTCTGAGGAATTAACTGAAGTCAGATATTCATTTACACACTCAGGCTTTATTGCAGCATCAGCAAAGAATTGATTAAAACGATCAATAGAATCATACTTTCTCATCGTATAATCATAGCGGAATTTATCTGCAAGACCTACATTATATGAAAGTCCGGTAAGTCTCAGATCTGCATTATCCTGTCGCAAAAGTATTCTATATTCGGCACGGGAAGTGAACATTCTGTATGGCTCATCCACACCCTTTGTTATGAGATCATCAATAAGGACTCCTATATATGCCTGATCACGCTTGAGTATGAATGGGTCCTTACCCGCAACCTTCAAATGTGCATTTATTCCTGCTATCAGACCCTGCGCTGCTGCCTCCTCATATCCTGTGGTACCATTGATCTGACCTGCAAAGAATAGATTTTCTATGTTCTTTAACTCAAGAGTAGGCTTAAGCTGCGTAGGATCAAAGTAATCATATTCGACAGCATATGCAGGACGGAAGACCTTAGCATTTTCAAGACCTTCTATATTATGCAGAGCTTCCATCTGTACTTCAAGAGGAAGAGAAGAAGAGAATCCCTGGAGATAATATTCATTCGTTCCCCTTCCCTCAGGTTCAAGGAAAAGTTGATGCTCAGTCTTGCCGGCAAATGTCCTTAGCTTATCCTCAATGCTTGGGCAATATCTCGGACCTATACCGGTGATCAAGCCTGAAAATAGAGGAGAGTCGGCGAAACCACCTCGGAGAATATCATGTACTCTTTCATTAGTATGAACGACAAAGCAAGGCATCTGGGGAGTTCCGTTCTGAGCTGTCGAAAGGAAAGGGAGGTATGAAAATTTCTCTGGAGACTCATCACCGTACTGATGGATCATCCTGGAAGTATCGACTGACGAAATATCAATTCGGGGAGGAGTACCTGTCTTCATTCGAGCTGTTGCAACTCCCATCTCAACGAGCTGTTGAGTCAAACCATGAGAAGGTAACTCTCCGATTCGACCTCCTTCGAACATAGTTCTTCCGATGAACATCTTGCCATCAAGGAAGGTTCCGGCGGTCAAAATAACCGTCTGAGAATTGAAAATTGCGCCGGTAGTCGTACAAACCCCCGAAATTTTTGAACCATTGAAAAGAAATTTAACAACTGTATCTTGGTAAATATCTAATTTACAGGCACTTTCGAGTATTTTTCGCCAATTTAAAGAGAACTGTATTTTATCACATTGAGCGCGAGGACTCCACATTGCGGGACCTTTGGACCTGTTCAGCATACGAAACTGAAGAGTAGAGGCATCTGTCACAATTCCGGTATAACCTCCGAGCGCATCGATCTCGCGTACTATCTGACCTTTGGCGATTCCACCAATCGCAGGGTTACATGACATCTGTCCAAACTTGTTCATATCCATTGTTATGAGAAGAACAGACGAGCCCATACGTGATGCCGCCATCGCAGCTTCACATCCGGCATGACCACCACCAACTACTATAACATCATAAGTACCGAGCATACTATAATAATTCTCTTAACGAAAGATAATAATTCTCCTTACTTCTCATCTGAGCGATATCCTCATCACAATGATCATCGTAACCTATAAGATGAAGAATACCATGAACCATGACCCTATTTAACTCATCCTTGAAATCGGTTCCATATTCAATTGCATTTTCACGTACCGAATCTACGCTGATAAAAAGATCTCCTGAAAGTCTGTCACCTTCACAATAATCAAAGGTGATGATATCAGTGAAATAATCATGCTGGAGATATTGCTGGTTGACATCCAATATATAATTATCAGAGCAGAAAATTATCGAAATATTACCTATTCTACGTATCTCGCTTTCTGCTACAAGACGCAACCAACGGTTATTAAGCGTTTTACCCTTAAAAATGAAGTCAGTATCTTCGAAGTAATATGAAATCATGGCATAAAATTTTATGCAAAACTACAAAATGTATAAAAAGTTTGAAATAAAAAATATAATTTCTAACTTTACCGGGCAAAATTATGAATTATAAATTTATAAACACATATGGAACTAAAAAAGTCACCAAAAGCAGATCTGGGAAATAAAAAACTCCTCTTTCTAGAAATCGGACTTATTATTTCACTTGGTATTACGTATCTTGCGTTTAACTATACCACAGATGACGTATCTAAGTCTACACTTGAGGAAAATCAGATTGCAGAAGAGGTAGAAGAGGTAATGATCACAGAACCACTTGAAACTCCTCCACCTCCACCAGTAGAAGTGCCTGAAATTGCATTCTCTGATCAGATCGACATCGTTGATGATGACATCGAGGTAGAAGATATTATCATTGATTCTGAGGATGACGAGGACTTCGAAATCACTATCATTGACTATCAGGAAGAGGTAGTCGAGGAAGTTGTAGAAGAGGAAGCTATTCCATTCCAGCTCGTAGAGGAGAAGCCTTCATTCCAGGGTGGAGACGCTAACCAGTTCTCAAAATGGGTGAACCAGCGACTCGTTTATCCGGAAATTGCAAAGGAAAATGGTGTTCAGGGTCGTGTAACTCTCCAGTTTACAGTAGAGAAGGACGGTTCTATCACAAAGGTAAAGGTTCTCCGTGGTGTTGACCCATCACTTGACAAGGAGGCTGTACGTGTAGTTTCAATGTCACCAAAGTGGAAGCCAGGAAAGCAGAGAGACCGCGCGGTTCCTGTAACCTATACCTTCCCTGTTATCTTCCAGTTAAGATAATTATTT